>JAQCTH010000108.1 GCA_027686065.1 Clostridiaceae bacterium AF10-41 | reverse complement strand
TAAGGGTGATTTACTAACTATTATATTTATGATTCCTATAATAGGAAAAGTCAATAAAGTGTACATTAATAATCCCATCCAATAAGAACCAATTAAATAAAGAAAGTTAGTTAAATTAGGAGATATAAATTTATTAAGAAACATTGAAACTATATATGATAAGGCCAAAATCCAAAAGATTATCCAAAAAACTAATGGTGAAATTTTAAAAATGTAATTAAATCCATTAAGTATTTTTCTACCTATATAATAATTTGTTAAAAAATATAAAAGTGAAAATAAAGCAAAAATAAATATATATTTAATCTTCAATTTAATCAACTCCAGTATGTAAATTTTAGATTATTATAACATAACAATATTTTTAAACCAAACAAAATTGTGATTAGCAAAACAATTTATTGGATATGATATAATGAAATTAAAATACTAGATCTAGGAGTAATAAGTATGACTTTAAATCAAGAACAAGCTTTAGTTGTAAATGAATTAGAAAAAAATATTCTACTTCTTGCTTCGGCAGGTACTGGAAAAACTAATACTTTATCAAGTAGAATTTCAAATATTATAAAAAGTAATAAAGCAAAAGCTTGTGAAATATTATGTATAACCTTTACTAATAAGGCTTGCTCAGAAATGCGAGAGAGAATTGAAAAAATTGTAGGGGAAGAGGCTAAGGATATCACTATAAGAACCTTTCATAGCTTTTGTTATGATTTAATAAAAAATGATGCAAAGAAAAGGACTGATATATTTACTGATTTTATTGTTTTTGATGAGGAAGATTGTAGAGAAATAATAAAAGAATGTAACTATTATAATTATTCTATTTTTAAACTACAACAGTTTGTAGAGCTAATTAAAATAGAAAGAGCAAAATTAGATTTATATAGTGATACTATTTTATATGATTATAATAAAACTATAGCAAGTATATTTAAGTATAATGAAGTTAAGATAAATTCAATTTGTAGTGAAAAAGGTGTATTAAATAATCAAATGAAGAACCTTTTATTCGAAAAGGGACATTTTCTAGTTAATTTATATAACTCATTACTTTATAGTAATCATGGATTAGATTTTGCAGACTTAACTTCAAAGGCAAAAGAAATATTAAAGGATAATAAATTAATTTTAAATTTAAGAAAAAAATATAAGTATATAAATATAGATGAAGTTCAAGATACAAGTACATTAGAATATTTTATAATTGAAAAGATATTTAAAGGAAATAATATTTTGTTATGTGGAGATATGTTTCAAACTATTTATGGTTGGAGAGGATCAGAGCCACAAAAAATATTAGAGTTTTATAAAAAACAATACAATCCAATTGAGATAGTATTTTCTAAAAATTATAGATCAACTAAGTTTATTGCAAATGGAGCTTTAAGCTTTTTAAAGAATGCTTTTGAATTGCAATATAAATCTTTATATAAAAATGAAATATCTTCAGAGGCAAAAGACAATGGTGAAAAAATAAAATTAAATATATCCAATAATTTAAGAGATGAAGCTAGATTTATATTTGAAGAAGTAAAAGCATTAAAAGAAAAAGGTGAAGATATATCAAAGCTTTGTATTTTAAGTAGAGATAATAATTATAATATTAAATTAAGTAGAGAACTTGGGAGTATAATTGGATATGAAGGATCAAATTTTGAATTCATATTAGTAGATCAATTTAAGTTTTTTAGAAGACAAGAAGTAAAAGATATTATAGCTTTTCTAAAGCTTATTGCAAATAAATATGATAATGTAAGCTTAAAGAGAATAATAAAAAGACTTCCAACAGGAATAGGAGATAAGACATTTCAAATTATTGAATCAAGAGAATATAAAGAAATTGGAATTTCATTATGTGATTTTATAGATTTAAATGCAAGAAATTATGGAGAAAAGTATTCACTATTAATAAATGAATTAGCACAAGATAATATAATAGTGTTTGATGTAGAAAGCACAGGAACAAATGTAACAGAAGACGAAATAATACAAATAGCAGCTATAAAGATAAATAAATATGGAGAAGTCATTAATAGATTTGAAAAGTTTTTGAAAAATGACAAGCCTGTAGAATCATCATTTAATGTACATGGATTTAGTGATGAATTTTTAAATGAAAATGGTGAAGATAAGAAAAAAGTATTAAGAGAGTTTATAGATTTTTCAAAAGATGTTGTTATAGTAGGACACAATGTTCAATACGATATAAATATTTTAAGTAGTGAATTATATAGAAATAACTTGGAAGGGCCTAAATTTAAAGCTTTTTATGATACTTTAGATATATATAGAAGGTTTTATACTAATTTAACTAATTATAAATTAGAGACACTTAGTAATATATTTGAAACAAAAAATAAACCAAGTCATGATGCTATGGATGATATATTAGCTACTAGTGAGTTATTAGTGAGAGCGATAAATGAAAATTTGATTCCTACTTCAATGCAAAGAATAAATTATATGTCTAATCACTTGAAATCATTTTCATATATTAGTGATAAGCTTAATGAATTATTTAAGGAAGCCGAGGTTAAAAGACCTCAAGATATAATAGTTGATATTATAAATAAATTTAATATAAAAACATTATATTCAGGAAGAGACATTGAAGATGCTAAGGAGGGAAGAGAAAAGATAGAAAGACTTAGAGATTTTTATGTTCTTGTAAGAGATTTAGATGATAATAAAAAAAGCAATAGAGATTTTTTATTAGATATAATTAAATTGACAGGTCTTTCAAATGGAGAGCTTGAAAATCTAATTATAAATAGAACCAATAAAAAAAGAATTCCAATAATAACAGTGCATCAATCCAAAGGGCTGGAATTTGATAGTGTATTTATAGTAGGACTTCAAGAAAATACATTTCCGTCCTATATATCCATTAAATCTAACACTTTAGAAGAGGAAAAAAGAACTTTTTATGTTGCATTAACCAGAGCAAGAAAACATTTATATTTATTGTCTCACTTACACGATGAATATAATAGAAAAAATGAAGTAAGTAGATTCTTAGGATGTATAAATAAAGAATATATAGAGGAGGATAATGATTATTAAAAGATATTTATAGTTAATTCTCTTGAGATATAGTATAATAAATAAACTAATTTTAAATTAAAACATATGTATTAAATATTGTGAGGTATGAGAAATGAAATATAATTTAAATGTGTACCAGTTAGGACAGCTATTAGATATTATTGCAAAGAATTACAATCTTGAATTATTATCTAAAATAAAACTAAGTGGTGGATGGATGACCATGACTGGAAAAGTATCAATGGTATCAATTCCAGAAGATAAACCAGTATTAAATGGAAATAATATAATAACATTAAAAATACAGGATAGTGGCTGTGAAGGAAGCCTAATAAAAATTACAGGAGCAAAAGAGAGTAAGTTTGATATATATATATCAGCAACTAAATATAAAGAAATAAAATCAACTGGGATTAATTTGAATAAAGTAAAAATTAATGAAAATGAATGTAAGCTTAGAATAGATGAAGATATGATTTTCACAATAAGAAAAGCATCAGTTGAAAATATATTAAATATAATAGACAGCATATAAATTTTTGAGGAAAAACTATTTAGTTTTTCCTCTTTTTAATAAAAAATCTATATAGACATGCTATTGTGAGAATTGTATAATATATAAAGTTGAATATAAAAGAGGTAAAAATAATGGAGATAAATAATATACTTCAAGTTTCAGCTTATGCAGGGAAAATAATGCTTGAAAGTGGAGCAGAAGCATATAGAGTTGAAGAAACTATGAATAGAATTTGTAATTCTTTTGGAATTGAAGTAGCCAATAGCTATGCTACTCCAACAGTTATTATAGCATCAGTTTCATATAATGGAGAAATAAAATCACTTGTGGTTAGAATTTCGAATAGATCAGTAGATTTACAGAGAATTCACAAGGTAAATGATTTAGCGAGAAATATATTAAACAATAAACTGACTGTAAAAGAGTTAAATTATAAGTTAAAGGAAATTGAAGAAGAAAAGAGATATTCAAATAAAACAACTGTAATATTTTCAGCTATAGGAGCTTTTGGTTTTGTTTTTTTATTTGGAGGATCTTTCAGAGATGCAGTTGCAGCATTTTTAATAGGTATAGTAGTTAAGTATTTTGCAATAAAAGGTGAGAATATAGGACTGAATTCATTTTTTATTACAAGTATTTGCGCTGGGATTTTAGCTTTTTTAGCAATCATATCTATAAAGGGTGGACTAGCTATTGATATAGATAAGGTAATAATAGGTTCAATAATGCTTTTAGTACCAGGTCTAGCAATTACCAATGCAATAAGAGATACAGTTGCTGGAGATTTAGTATCTGGACTTGCAAGAGGCGCAGAAGCATTTTTAACAGCTATAGCAGTTGCTATTGGAACTGGAGTAGTTTTAAGTTTCTGGATTGGAACATTCGGGGGGATATAAATATGATAGTTGAAATTTTATCTGCTTTTATAGCATCATTTGCCTTTGGAATAGTATTTAATATTAAAGGTAAAAATTTATTTTTTTCAGCTTTATGTGGGACTTTAGGATGGTTTATATATAAATTTTCTTTAAGGGTTGGAGTTTCCGATACAACATCTTTATTCCTTGCAGCTGTTGGGCTTAGCATATATTCAGAAGTTTTTGCAAGGATATTAAAAACTCCAGTAACGACATTTGTAATAGCTGCATTAATACCATTAGTTCCAGGTGGAGGAATGTATTATACAATGGTTGAAGCAATTACAGGAAATGTTATGAAATCACTAGAAACAGGAATAAAAACTTTAGCTTCGGCAGGTGCTTTAGCCCTTGGAATTATATTAGTATCAACATTAACTAAAACCTTAATAAAGTATAAACTTAACAAGGATTTAAAAAACCAAAATAAATTTAAATCATTAAATAGTTAGAAGGAATAAAATTATAAAATAATCAAATAATAATAACATAGTCAGAAGTTTTATTTATAATTTGACTATGACTATGGGGCGTTGCAGGACAAAATGTAACGCCTTTTGACATTTTTCAAATCTCAGCATATAATATGTATTAAAATAAGAATGTATGTTTGCAGGAGGTAAGGTTTTGACAAAGCAAAAGGTAAATAAAAAATCGAAGTTTATAAGTATAGTTATTTTAGCCATATTTACAATAATATCAACATACTTTGGTAAGGATATTTTAGATTTAAATACAGAAAAAACAAACGAAAATATAGAAATCTCTTATCTAGATGTTGGACAAGGAGATGCAGTTTACATTAGAGTAAATGGTCTTGATATATTAATAGATGCAGGGCCTAAAAGTGATGTAGATAAATTAATGAAGCAACTTGGAGAAAAAAATATAGATGATTTTGAAATAGTTATTGCTACTCATCCTCATGAAGATCATATTGGAGGAATGACAAAGATATTTGAAGAGTACAATATTAAAAGTTTTTATATGCCAAAAGTAACTAGTACTACAAAAACTTTTGAAAATATGATAAATGCAGTTAATAAAGAAGGATTGAAAATTAATGTTATAAAAGAGGGGACAAGTTTTGAATTAGGAGAAGGAGCAAGGATAGATGTCTATTCTCCAATTGATGAGCACTATGAAGAGCTTAATGATTATTCTCCAATAATGAAATTAACTTTTGGAAACTCAACATTCATGTTTACAGGTGATGCTGAAGCTTATTCAGAAAAACAAGTTATATATAAATATAAAGATAACTTGAAAGCTGATGTGTTAAAGTTTGGCCATCATGGTTCAAGTACGTCTTCTAGTAAAGAATTTATAAAAGCGATTGCCCCAAAGTATGGCGTGATTAGTTGTGGTGTAGATAATAAATATGGACATCCACATAGGGAAACTCTACAAACTATAGATACTTATGGAATAGAAACCTATAGAACGGATATAAATGGTGAAATAATAGTTATATCTGATGGTAATAATATTAGTATAAAAACTAAAAAGTAACAAAAAAGTAGAACTTTATCATAATGATTGTAAAATCTAATATGATAAAGTTCTACTTTTTATTTTACAATACTAACATCATTTAAGTCTTCATCTAAAGATTTAGATTTATTTTTATTAGGGTTTAATATCTTATCTATTAATATGGCTATAGCACCATCACCTGTAACATTAGTAGCAGTTCCAAAACTATCTTGAGCAGCATGAAGAGCAATCATTATTGGCTTTTCTAGTGATCCAAATCCAAGCATAGATTCCAAGATTCCAAGAGCCGCCATAACTCCTCCCCCAGGAACACCAGGGGCAGCAACCATAGTTATTCCAAGCATAAATATAAATGGAAGAATTAATGAAAATGTTGGAGTTCTCCCTGTCATATACATAACAGCCATAGATGTTATTACAAGAGTTATGGTATCTCCAGCTAAATGTATAGTTGCAGCAAGAGGAATTACAAAATCAGTTACTTCTTCACTAATCGAATTATTATTAACACACTGAACTGTAACAGGAATGGTAGCAGAGGATGACTGAGTACCAATAGCTGTTAAATAAGCAGGCAGCATATTTTTAAGCAACTTAATTGGGTTTTCTTTTTTCACACTCCCAGCAACTAAATATTGAATTAAAAGATATATTCCTTGAACAGAAAATAGTATTATGTAAACTAATGCAAAGCTTTTTAAAGTAGTAAATATTTCACCATTAAAGCTAAGTTTTGCAAAAATAGCACCAATATATATAGGGACTATTGGAATAAGTACACTAGATATAATTTTAGAAACTATAATACTGAATTCATCAAATATTTTAGAGATAATACTATTTTTAAGTTTTGATAAACTTACACCCATAATAAAAGAGAATACTAAGGCAGACATTACCGACATTATAGGAGGCATATCAATAGTAAAAAAAGAAGATATATTACTACTTGAACTTATACTTAAAGTATTCACTTTCAATAATTTAGGTAAGAAAAAGGAACCTACTGAAAATGCTAAAAATCCAGCAACAAGAGTAGAGATATAAGCAAGAAGAGTAGTTATCAATAAAGCCTTTCCAGATTTATTTCCAAGAGAAGCTATTCCAGGTACTATAAACCCAATCATAATAAGTGGAATTATAAAAGATAAAAAGCTTCCAAAGAGTTCACTAAATGTCCCAAGTAGTCTTATTGGAGTATCAATATTTAGATATTTAAAGAGTATTCCAATGCTTATTCCAACTATTAAGGAAATAAATATTTTAAGTATAAGTGATGTATTTTTCATTATAAAGCCCCCTTGATATGTGTATTCGCAAGAAATACATCTGTATTTAAATTAAGTACATAATACAGCTTGTACAAGAATAAGTCAAGAAAAATATTTATTGATGCATCTAAGTGCATTAATAAATATAAATAGGATAACATAAATAAATATAATGTATTTATTTGAATAATAAGTAGATATAGGAAGGAGAGTATTATGAGGTTATTAAATATTCTGAAAAAATCTTCAAAATATGAAAAAAAATTAGATGAAGCTATAGAAATATTAAATGACATATTTAAAGCTATACAGGAATATAGCGAAGAGGAAGATTTACTTGAAAGCTATCATCATTTAAGAAAAGATATTTATAATATAAATTTGGCAAGATTAGAGCTTGAAAATTCATTACTTAGAAATAAACTAAGCAAAAATGATGATTATGAAGAATTATGTTATGAAAATAAATATAAATTATCTACAGTTAAAAATGAGATGGAAATATCAATTTTGGAGGCTTTATCTGCAACTAGCTTGCTAATAGAAAATTATAAGAAGCTATATATATGTTGTGATAAATTAACTAAGAAAAAATTAATGGAAGGTTATGATAATTGCCTAAAATATTTGAATAAGGCAAGAGGTCTTTTATTAGACAAAGATTCAGTAAGTAAATATATTTTTGATAGAGAAGTAAAATTACAAGAAAAAATAGAAAATAATTTAAGAAATGAATATAACATTAAAGTTGATAATAGTATTAATTCCTTAATAGAGAAATTAGATAAATGTAACAATGGATTAGTGTTAGATCTAGCAGAAATAATAACTATGGTTGGAGAAAGAAAAATTGAAGATGTTCATATAATTTTGAAAAAACTAAATAAGAGAGTAGAGTTTATAGATATCCTAATAAGTGCATTAAAAAATAATAACTCTATAGAAAATAAAAATGAGATTATAGATGATTTAATTTTAATAG
>JAQCTH010000107.1 GCA_027686065.1 Clostridiaceae bacterium AF10-41 | reverse complement strand
CAAATATTATACTTAAAATCCCTGTATTTCCCTCCTCAATAAAAATTTGAGCTATTAAAATAATAAAAGATATATATCTTATTAATAAAAGTTCTTTACTTTTTTCCATATTTCTCTCCAAGCTTTTTTATTTATAAGATAATAATACAACATATTTTAAGATTGGTGAATAGATATAGATTATGAATTATTATAATATTTCAAATTAACAATATCATTAAAATGTCCGCAATAGATATAACATTGATACTTTAATATAAGGTTTCAGTAGCTAATTATAAAAATATAATTAGCTACCTTATACCAAAACTTAAATATTAAATTCTTACTATTTATCTTATATTATAATTGTTTCCATAAAGTAGGTACTGTTCCTGGTATCCAAGCTATATTTGATGTGTGAGCAAATATGCATTCATAAGTTTTACTTTGATAAGTTGCCTTATCTCCTATTTTATAACTAACTCCTGGTTGCCATTCTTGTATTGATGGTACTTCAATTTCTTTAACTTCTACTATATAATTTACTGAAGTTACAGCTACTCCAACTGCATCCTTAACTGTTACTGAATAATTATAGGTCCCATAGCTCTTATTAATAAAATCTCTTTTAACTACTTGGGCAGATGTTGATCCTGATGCTAATATACCTGTTGCTATAGATCTACCATTTTCAAATAATTCATATGATATTGCAGTATTATAAGCAGGTACATCAATAGTTAATGAGTAGCTTTTATTAGAAACTGTTGAAGCTTTAATTGATGCTGCTTTTAGTGATGGTCTTTCTGGAACTATTGGAGATAATGAATCAAAAAATGGTCTATAGCTTTTAACAAATTCCTTATTATTTACATTATCCCAATTTATTGACCAAGCCATTATTCCTCTTAGATTTGGATACTTTTCTCCAATCATTTTATAGTAACCGCCATAGGATTGTCCTTTTATTAAATAATTTAAAGCTTTAAGCATTTCTGTTGGTGGAATATAACCTGAATTCGGATTTAGTGTTCCTTTTTGTGATGCTGGAACACCAATTACTACTTGCTCTTGCTTTAATGGAGCAAAGAAGCTATTTTTTGATGCTCTTGTTTGAAAGCCTTTCAGTAGCATTTCTACCATAGCAACTTGGAAATCAGCTGTTCCTTGATTATAGGTAACTCCATCAAGAGCCATATTCCCTCCACAGTTATAATGTTGAACTTGAAGATAATCAAGTTCATTTCTTACTGCATCTATAAGTGGAAGATATGCTCCCCAATTAGTTGCATAACCAGTATTTCCCCCTTGAACATATGATAATTCTGGAGCCATACTTATAATAAAATCATCTCCATATTTTGCAACTAAATCTTTAATAATTTTAATAAAATTGACTATTTGAGGTGTAGTAGGATTTTTAAGATCTGTATCTCCTGGTTGAAGTATCATTCCACTTCCACCTTCAAGATCAATATCTATTCCATCAAATCCATACTTATCTATTAAACCTGTAAGTGATGTCATAAATTTTTGTCTTGCTGTATCTGTTGGTACTTGAATTGTACCTTCTGCACCTCCTAAGGATAAAACAACTTTTTTACCTTTACTTTTTACATAGGCGATATCATCTATAAATTCTTTTTCATCATAAACTGGATGTAACTCTACAACCGCTCTATCAGTGTAAGTTTCTCCAAATGAAATATTTATTACATCCCAAGCTGGATCCACATCTCTTATTTTAATAATTCCAGCTCCATTATCAAAATTATGCCAATAACCAACAAGTAATCTTCCATTAGCAGATATGTTGGTATCAGCTCTAAATTTTGAATTTGGCGTAATAGTCATTATTATTAGTGTAGCAATAAACAGTGATAAGACTTTTTTGAAATTTTTATACATACTATCCCTTCCTTTATAACAACTAAAAAATTATTTATCTTCCGTCTATCACAATATTAACTTTTATCTTTAAGATTTACTCTTTAAGATTTTATATAACATCACCTCCAAAAAATAAAATAACTAACGCCCTTACTTATATTTTACAATATTTTGATATTATGTAAACATTTTATACAATATATTTTTAATCTTTATTGCAAAAATTAATAAACTAGCTTACTTAAATTTCAGCTAGTTTATATTATTTATTCTTTGCTATATAATTACGCTACTATTGTTTTTGCACTTTTAATTGCTTGATCTGCACTCCAAAAAATCATATTACTTCCTAACTTTTCTTCAAATCCTGATTTATCTATAATATCTTTAACAGGCTGCTGCAGACCACACAACATAATTCTACAGTCTCTACCTTCTATTTCTTCAATAACTTCTGATAATCCTTGCAGAGCTGATGTATCAATTAATGGAACTCCCCTCATTGACAATATTATAACTTTAGCATCTTTTATTGATAAAATTTCTTTTTTAAACTTTTCTGTTGTTGCAAAAAATAATGGGCCAGTAAAATACATAACCTTAATATTTGATAAATTATCACTTTTTGCTACTAAATCATCTAATCTTTTTTCATCTACTTCACTTACTGATATATCCATATTTGCAATCTTTACCATAAATAATAAACTGGAAAATATTACTCCTATTAATATTGCTTGAGTTAAATCTAGTGCTATTGTTGCAAACATAGTTATTAAAAATTTTAATATTGCACCTTTAAACTTTTTGGAGAATATGTATTTTATATTTTTCCATTCGTTCATTCTCCATGCTGTTACTATAAGGATTCCTGCAAGTGCTGATAATGGAATACTGGACATAACTGGCGCTAATAAAAACATTGATAGCATCAAAAATACAGAATGAAGCATACTTACTAATCTAGTTTTTGCACCTGACTTTATGGCCACACTTGTTCTTGCAATAGCTGCAGTTGCAGGTACTCCCCCAAAGAAAGGTATTATAAAATTACCAACTCCCTGTGCAATCAATTCTCTATTTGCATCAAAAGTATCTCCTTTCATCTTCTTTCCAACTTCACCACACAATAAACTTTCAATCATCGCTAATGCTGCAATACTTATAGCTGGTACTAACACGCTTTTTACAATTTCAAGGTTTATTGAAGTAATTCTAAGTCTGTCATCTAAAAGTAACTTTTGAGGTATATCACCAATTATATCCACTGGTAATTTAAATATCATATTTATTACCAAAGTTATTATTAATGCAATTAAAGATGATGGGATTATATTGTTAAACTTTTTAGGACATATCACCATAATAATAATAACTAATAATCCAATTGAAATAGCATACCAATTTGGATGTAATGGTGTACTAAAAAAATTCAATACTTTTATTGCTGCTGATTCAGATGATTTAGTTGAAACTCCCAAAAAATTATCTAATTGTCCTATTGCTATTATTAATGCAATACCTGATGTAAAGCCAGTTATTACTGGCGTTGGTATATATGAAACAATCTTACCTAATTTAAATATACCTGCCAATATAAGGATAATTCCTGCAAGCGCACCTGCTATCCATACACCTTCTAGTCCATATTTTTGAAATAATGCAACTAAAATTGCACTCATAGCTCCTGTTGGTCCTGATATTTGAAAAGATCCTCCAGATAGTGCCCCTATCACTAACCCAGATAATATAGCTGTTACCAAACCTGCTGCTGCTGTTGCTCCAGAACTAACCCCAAAAGCCAATGCTAGTGGTAGTGCAACTGCTGTAACAGTTATTCCTGCCATTAGATCTTGTTTGAAATTTAACAAGCCATATCCCTTGAATTCATTTTTAATGTCTTTAATATAACTTTTAATCATTATATTCATCCCCTTCTTCATACTTTGTTCATATATTGTCCATAGGTATTTTACCTCTACTTATAAAATAATACAAGTTATGTTAAATAAAGATACACTTTATTGATCCACAATTCTCAATCTCAACTTACATTATTTTCAAATTAGTACTATAGTTAAAATATAATTTAACTATAGTTTATTGTTCTCTATATATTTATAAAGGGGTGAATTATTTGAAGAGAATTAAAAAGTTTGGATTTATTGTATTAATTCTTTTCTTACCATTTATTATCATAAGTTTTATATCTCATACAAAATTACATGGAAAATAGTATTTATATACCAGTAATTATATAAATACAGATTTTAATATATCAAAGCAATTAAATTCAAAAGCTTATATAGTAATTTCAAATGGAATTATGGAACCCCTTCGAAGTGATGGTAAAGATGGAGAGAGTGAGATGAAGCTACAGGGAAGTAAAATGTATGTTGGTGATGCAGTATATAAATATAATATAAATAAAATTGGAGAATATAAAATTTTATTTTTAGAATTAATAGGATATGAAAATCCTCACATGAAAAGAACTATTGAAAATGGTGAAAAGCTTATATATGTACTTGATAAAAATATTAAATTTGAATAATAAAAACATTACTTAAAGAATAAGGAATAAGTTTTTTGAAGATTAAATTAAGGGAAGTCAATAGACTTCCCTTAAAAATTATATATTAAATTTTTGTACCATTTCATTTAACTTTTGAGCAAGTTCTGCTTGACTTTGAGCTGTCTTTGCAATTTGTTCAATTGCTTTTGTAGTTTCTGTCATGCTTTCTCTTATATCTTCTGCTTTTTCACTAGATTCTTGAGATGATTCAGCCATACTTTGCACAGCCTCACTAACTTGTCCAACTGTAGCTGTTATTTCTTCAGACATTGCAGCAATTTCATCTGACATTTGACTTACAAATTCTGAATCATCATAATATTTAATTCCCGTTTCTCCATAAGCATCTAATTGTATGTTTACATTGCTATTAATAAATTCTAATAATTCACTTCCTGCTTCAATACTATTTTTAAATGCATATTGTACTTTTAAAATAGTTTCTTGAATATTTCCTACTGCTTTAGATGACTGCTCTGCAAGCTTTCTTACTTCATCTGCAACAACAGCAAATCCCTTACCTTGCTCCCCTGCTCTAGCTGCTTCAATTGCTGCATTTAAGGCAAGTAAATTAGTTTGATCTGCTATATTTCCAATAGTATCTGCCATAACCTTTATACTTTCTACAACCATTACTGCTTCAATTGCTTTTTCCATTTTCTCTTTCTTTTCGTTATATATTTCTCTAGTCTCTTCAATAGCTTTGTTACTATTATCTTTAACTGCTAAAGCTCTTTCCTTTGCAGCATTTGATATGTTACTTCCATCCATAGACTTACCAGATAATACATTTATACTTGAATCTACTTCTTCGATAGAGGCACTTATTTCTTCTGTAACAGCACCTGATTCTTGAATAGCAGATGTAATTGATTCTATAGCTTCATCTATAATTACAATTTTAGAAAATAACTCTTCTACTGTTGCTGAAAGTTCTTCTGAGGATGCCCCTATATTTTGAGATTCATCAACTATTAAAGATACTAATACTTTTACATTTTCTTGTGCTTCATTTAAAGCTTCTGCTGTTTGTCCAAATTCATCTTTACTTTTTATATAAATTGGATCACTAAAATCATATCCAGATAATCTTACTGCAAAATCTTTGATTTTAATTAATGGGTTTGTTAATTGTTTGCTAGTTATTAAGGATAACATAACCGCTATAATCAATGCCCCTATAACTATAAGCATATTAATTATCATTCCTACTTGAAAGTCCTTTTTTAATATGTATTCTCTTTCTAATATAACTTCATCAATATCATCTATGTAATTTCCAGTTCCTATAACCCAATTATATGGAGCATATAATTTGCTGTATCCTCTTTTAAGTGATGCTTCCGTTTCTCCACTCTTAGGAAACCAATAATCTGTGTACCCACCACCTTCTTTCTTACCATTTTCAATAATTTCTTTTATCATATATTTTCCTGTACTATCTTTATTGTCTAATCTATTTGTTCCTTCAGTCTTTGACCCTAAAAAAACAATATTGGTTCCATCAACACTATCAACCCAAAAATATCCTTCTTTTCCAAATTTTAATTTTCTTAATAAATCCGCACTTTGTTTTTTAGCTTCATCAATAGTAATTTCTCCATTTTTCGCTTTCTCATTAATTGCATCTATCATAGATATCGCAATTTCTACTTGCTCTTTAATTCTTTCATCATAATCATTATTCAAATTCTCCTTTTGAATTTTCAAAAGCTTATCATCCGTTTGTATATTTCTAAAAGTTATTGTAACACTTACAATTATAGCTGTTACAAGTGAAATAAAAACAGTAAGCATAATTAATTTATATCTAACTTTTTTCATAAAAATCCTCCTTAGTACATTATTTTAATATACTTATATTCTAAGGGAAGATTCAAAAATTATCTACATTTTTTAATCAATTATTAAAAAATAAATTTAATTGTTAAATAATGAATATTGTTTCATCAATCCAGTTATATTCTGGCTTAATGCTTTTTATATCCTGTACTAATTTAAATAATGCTACATCTTTTTCTTTACATTCTAACATTATATCTATATCTTTATTAAAACCCTTTAAAGTTTCTATAAAAGTTATAAAATCTTTAGCATCTATAAAATCTGAATGCCTTTTATCAACTTTATCTATTAAATTTCTATCTTTTGGTGAAGAAAAATGCATTTTAGGCGGTAAACTTTCATTTTTCCAAGTATTAAGTATATCATCTAGAATATCTTTGATATCTTCTCCATAATTATTACAATTGTGGTGATGAATATCTAAAACCATTGGAATATTTAATGTTTTACACAAGTTAAAAGTTTCCTTTGCTGTATATGTTCTATCATCATTTTCTATAATTAATTTTTCTTTTAACTCTTTAGGAAACTCATTGAAATGTTTAATGAATCTTTCTATTGCATCTTCTTTGCCTCCTGTTGCTCCCCCTACATGAATTACCATCTTACCATCTTTATAATTCATATCTTCAAACCATTCTACTTGTCTCATTAAATTTTTCAGAGTATTTTCCACTACTTTTGGATTATTACTGTTTATAACATTAAACTCATCTGGATGAGTATCAACTCTCATATTAGAATTTTTAATAAGCCTACCTATATATTCAAAATCCTTTTTAAATATTTCTCTATGTCCCCAGTATCCAACTTCAGGATGAGTAACTAGTGGTATTAAAGCTGAAGTTATTCTATAAAAATGTATATTATTTTCTATATTATATCTTAATAACTCTTGTAAAGCATTTAAATTTGAACTAGTAACACTTTTTAGTTTTTCTAATTTTTTTTCTTCTGATGTAATTTTATTATAATTAGTGAAAGTAATAGTGCTAGAACTTGTTACTTTTTTTCCTAATACATTTGAAATAGCAACATATCCAAGTCTAATTTTCATAGATTTTCTCCTAATCTTTTAAAAGTATTTAAGATTATATTTTCTTATAAAAAAGTAAAAGAATGAAATTATAAAAAAACTATACTCATAAGAAACTTCTCACAATTTCCTAAAGAGTATACATATCTTTTATACTAACATTCTCAAAATTTTAAACTTTTATACTTTTCTATACCAAAAAACATTATCCATAAAATTATTACCATAATATAAATCATATAAAACTTTATCTGTATATTCTCTTTTAACTAATCTAGTACCTACGACTCTTCTTACAAATGGATTGCTAGTATTTAATCCATCAATTTTCACCCTAAAAAGATTATCTTGATAAATAAATGTCTTAAAAATTGGCTCAGCTTCAAAAGTTAATTCTAATATTTTAATATATGTGTCTTGGCCTAATGAAGTTTTTCGTAGGAATTCTTCTAGAGCCGGTTTATTATTAATTCTATTAACAGCATCTGAAATTATATTAATTGTTACGATATCCTCAAAACAAT
Source organism: Clostridiaceae bacterium AF10-41 (assembly GCA_027686065.1). GTDB lineage: Bacteria > Bacillota > Clostridia > Clostridiales > Clostridiaceae > Clostridium. The sequence continues at coordinate 565 of JAQCTH010000107.1, read as the reverse complement.
ATCTATATATACTTGTCATCGCTCCTCCAAAAATACTTATATATAAATATTATATTCATTATTTATATATAAAGGTGCTAAAGAGCTTATATAATAATATTCTAAAATACCATTACTATTTTTATGTTATTATATTAAAATTTATAGTTAAAATAAATTCACACTATCCCACTAGTACATATTTAGGATTAAGAGGTATTAAATTGAGTGAACTTATTTTCATTTATTAACATTAGTTTAAATTACTACTTATCTTTTTCATAATATTTTCTCATAAATAAGTTAGCACTTTCGCAATCAAAAACTTTTTGATAATTTTGTTTACTTACTAATGAAAGCATATTTTCATATTCTGGATGAGTTTTATCATTAATTATTTTTAAAAATTCTATATATCCTTCTATTCCTCCAATATCTTCTGGAGGACAATTTCCTTCTGCTTCTATACATTTAGGATAATCATATATATAATCTTCAATTACTTCTTCTAAAGTTATATTGTGTTTCCAATAATCTCCAAAATCATATATATATTCAATTTTATTTTCTTTATTTAAATAATCAT
>JAQCTH010000106.1 GCA_027686065.1 Clostridiaceae bacterium AF10-41 | reverse complement strand
AACTTAGATGCAGTTCATGATACAGTTCATGAAATGTGTAAAGATGAAGCTAGACACGGACAAGCATTTAAGGGATTATTAGATAGATATTTTGGTCAAAACTAATATATACGAGAAATTATAAAAAGAAGTTGTCTTAAATTAAAGTTTAAGACAACTTCTTTTTATATTAATTTACGTTTAGCATATCAATAGACTTCGATTCTTCAATTTTTTTGTCAACTAATATATTGTAGGTTAAGCCTATTAAAATGAATAGTCCACCAATTAATTTTCCTATTGATAAAGTATTACTATTAAAATAATCTATAATGATTCCAATAGAAAGTTGTCCTATAAAAACTAGTAAAGTTAAGGAAAAAGATGATACCTTAGGAGTTGTATAGTTTGATAAAACAACAACCAATATCCCAATGCTTCCTCCTAGATAAGAATATATAGGCAAATTTAATTCATGAATTGGAGGAATATTTATATAATCTTTAGTTATAAGTAGGAATATGGTAGAAGTTATTAAACCTGTAAGGTAATTAAAAAATGTTCCTTGAAAAGTTCCAATTTCTTCAGCCAGTTTAGAGTTAATGATTCTTGATATAACAACAGATACTCCAGATAAAATTGCTAATAAAATATATAACATAATATAAATACCTCCTAGAAAAATGTCATAATATAGATTCCAAGCATAATAAAAGATACGCCTAATAGTTTTTTCTTTTCGAATTTAACTTTTTTCATCTTCATCAATCCATAATGATCTATAATTAGGGATGATATTGTCTGTCCTAATAATGCTATTGATATGGTTAAAGAAGCACCTAGGACATTAAAACTTATATTGTTGAAAATTACGGTAAGTACTCCAATTATTCCACCACTATACAAAGCTAGCGGAATACTTTTCTTTATATCAATTTTATATTTTTTATATAGTATAAATATAGATATAACAATAAAGCCGCTTAAGTGGACAATTAAAGTAGAAGAGTAATTTCCTATTCTATGAGATAAAATTCCATTTAAGCTAACCATTAGGGTTATTAAAATTCCCGTAAATAATGATAGAAAGTTATACATATAAAATCTCCTTAAATCTTTTTTATAAATTTAACATAAAATGATTAATTTTTATTAGGACATATGTCATACTTATCATATATAAATTAACTGTTATATTAAGGAGAAAAAATGAGAAGGATAAAAGATAAAGAATTGATAAATAAGTATATAAGACTTCATAATATAGAAGACTTGTTTAATGATAATATGAAAAGTAATTTGGAACTTTTATTTTTTAATAAAAGAGAATTAATTTTTAGAGATGGGGGTCAGGTAGAATATCTTATGTTTTTTGTAGAAGGAAAAGCAAAGGTATATTCAAGTTTGAAAAATGGGAAATTACTATTACTAGACTTCTATAAAGAATTAGATACATTAGGAGATTTAGAATTAATAACTAATGACCTTGCAAGCTGTAATGTAGAAGCCATAGAGCCATGTGTTTGTTTAGGAATACCTTTAAAAACATTAAAGAATATATATTATGAAGATACTAAACTTTTAAATTTTTTATGTAGTTCCTTAGGGAAAAAGCTGAAAAGATCTTCAAGAAATGCAGCTATAAATTTAATGTATCCATTAGAAAGTAGATTAGCAAGTTATATTATTTCTATTGGAAATTCTAATAATAAAATTATTAGGTTTGATGAAACCTTAACTATAATTTCAGAGTTATTAGGAACAAGTTATAGACATTTATTAAGAACATTAAATAATTTATGTGATAAAAATATTTTAATAAAAGAAAATAATCACTATATAATATTAGATTATGAAAAGCTTGAAGCATTAGCTGCAGATATATATAAGTAATATACTAATATTAAATATATTAAATTTATATATTTTAATAGTTTAGTACCAATAAAAAAACTGTAAGTAATTAATTGTGAACTGTTAATTATTAATGTATAATAATTGTGGATTATATAAGTTGCAACAAACAGTATATGTTTAAATAAGCTATTTTTAAAGCTTATAGCTTTTAAGTATAAATAGTGTTTAAGTAATTTATATAAAAAATTAAATAATATATATACCTTCAATTTTATTGTTTTATCTAAATAATGTTAATACATTTTAAGGGTATGGGACATAACAATTTATGATATTAATTAAGGTATATGTATAATATGGAGTGAATAAAATGAGATTAAGAAAAAAGCCATGGGCTAGGCCTGAATTAGAAGATTGCAATTTTTTTATAACAAATCCAAGTAATAATAAAGGGAATTGGAGAAAGTCCTTCAATAATGATAATCCTATATATTTGGAACTTGGATGTGGCAAAGGAACTTTTATAGCTGTTCATGGATCAGAAAATAAGGATATAAATTATATAGCCATTGATATTAAAGATGAGGTATTAGTACTAGCTAAAAGAAATATAGAAAAGGCATATAATGATAAATATACAAACGTAGATAATTTAAAGCTAATGGCGCAAGAAATAGCTTTAATTAACGATGTATTTAGTGAAGAAGATATTATAGAAAGAATATACATAAATTTTTGTAATCCGTGGCCAAAAGAAAGACATAAAAAAAGAAGGCTTACCTATACTAAACAGTTAGAAAATTATAAGAAATTTTTATCAGAAAATGGGACAATATATTTTAAAACAGATGATGATGAATTATTTGAAGAATCATTAGAGTACTTTAAAGAAACAAACTTTGATATTGAATATATTACATATGATTTACATAATAGTGATTTTGAAGGAAATGTTAGAACAGAACATGAAAATATGTTTAGTGAACAAGGAATAAAAATAAAATTTTTAATAGCAAAAAGAAAGTAAATTAAGTAATAAAGAGTTAAGCAAAAAAGTCTCAATTGAGACTTTGTGATTTAGATTATTAAGATATTCTATTTTAGCTTAACTCTTAAATATAAGATAAATTTTAAAATCTCAATTTACATATTAAATCCACAGTATTTAAGAAAAAATCCACTTCTCTAAGAGAATTATATAATCCAAAACTTGCTCTAACCATTCCTGGCATTTTGCATGTTGGATCAACTAAATGCCTAACAGCTTCTGAATTACTTAAATTAAGCAATCTTTTTACATAAGGATGAGCACAAAAAGCTCCCTGCCTTACAGCTATTGCTCTAAGAGTAGCTAAAAGTTTAGCTACTTCAGCATTATACATTCCTTCAATGTTAAATACTACTATTCCTAGTCTATCATCTATATTTTCAATATCAGCATAATTTATAACACCTTGGATAGAACTTAAGCCTTTTAAGGTTCTTTCTAATAATAACCTTTCATTTTTTTCAATAGTATCAAAACCAATTCTATCAATTTCTTTCATTGCTTCAACTAATGCAATTGCTCCAAAAAAATTAGGACTACCTGCCTCATTTTTTTCTGGAGGTGGTAATAATATTTCTGAATCATCTAGAACAGTTTCTACAGTTCCTCCACCCTTAAAATCAGTATTTAACCTTTCAAAGGTTTCTGTTAAACCAACTATTGCACCGCTTCCAAATGGAGCATACATTTTATGAGCGGAAAATACTAAAAAATCTATAGAGTCATCAGTAGAGACACCATTTATATTGATTTTCTTATGAGCTACTATTTGAGCACCATCTACTATTAACTTAGCATTATAACTATGAACAAGTTTTGATATATAGGATAAATCATTTATATATCCTGTTACATTTGAAGCAGCAGTAATTGTAACATATTTTACTAATCCGTTATATTGTTCTAGTAAGGATTGTAACTCATCTAGATTTAATCTACCATTATTATCTACTTCTATATATTTTAAATTACATTTTCCTCTCCAAGGGAGGTCATTGGAATGATGTTCCATTCTTGTAGTTATAATTATATCATTATCATTTTCTATCAATATATTTGATAACCTATTAATTCCCTCAGTAGTATTATTTACAAATATAACAGTGTATTTATCTTTTGGAGCATTAAAAAAATCAAGTATATAATTCCTACATTCTAAATATTTTTTTGTAGAATACTCTGATTTTTGGCCAAGACCTCGACCTATAGAACCATAAAACTCACATGCCTCAGTAATTTTATCTACAACACTTTTAAATACGGGCGTTGTAGCAGCATTATCAAAATTAATTGGTATTATATAATTTTTATTTAATATAGGAACTTCCTTATCAAGTCCTATAAATAGATTTCGTAAAGAATTATCCATTAAATTAAACATAGCACTACCTCCCATATATCTTATTCAGTTAATATATTGATGGTGATTATTAAAGTAAAAAGTAGTAGGTTCTAATGTAATATTAGGAAACATATATAAATATAAGACATATACTTATAATGAAAGATTTTTTGGAGGAAATATATGTATTATAATAATTCAAATAGAAAAGAAGAGGAAGAAGATTTAAAGTTTATACCTCTAAATATAAAAGAGCCATTTGCACAAAAAGATTCTAGTTGGTTTCCAATCGTGAATATGAACTCTCCTAATATAAGTAGTATGACCAATAATTTTATATTAGGATTTTCTCCACCTTCTAATGGTAAAAAACTAGATGGAAGTTTTCTAGAATCAATAGATTATATACCAAGCATTAGTTATACAGGTGAAAATGGACTTAATACTTATGATACTAATAATGCAATTACTAATGGGTATAATCAAGGCTCAGCTAATGGTAGTGGATATATATCTAATAGTATTTTATCTAATAATGGCATGAATAATAGCGAATATGGAATAGAGAATAATCAAAATAATTTAAATAATTTAAATAATAATAATAATAACTATAATAACAATGGAAATCAGAATTTTGAGTTGGAGTATCCATCAGAAACTATTTCAGAAGAATTATATTCATATAATAAAGAGGATAAATGTTCAAATAATAATTTAAACAATATAGGAGATAATATGAATTTAAATTCACTTTATAATACAGGTAATATTAATAGTATTGATAATGCATTGGAAAATAATAGTATGGAAAATGAAATATTTGGAAAAATAAATGGAAATATGAACGATGAAATGTTCGGAATAACAAACCAGGAGCTAAATAATACTAATGATAATATAAATACTACTGATTTTTCTTATATAGATGCTGAGTATTTAAATAATGACAACTTTATTCCTATGTATATGAATTCTCCTAATGCAAATATGAATTCTACAAATATAGGTATGACTAATGGAATGACTAATAATACAAATATGAATTTTACAAATATGGTACCAACTTATGGATTTCCAAACCCTACTAGTATGGCTCCTATGACTATGGAGGGAGCATTTGGAATGCCTACATTTGGAATGACTAATAATACAAATATGAATTTTACTAATATGGGACCTACATCTGGAATGACTAATAATACAAATTTGAATCCTACTAACAAGCCACCAACTTATGAAGTGCCAAATTCAGCGAATATGAATAGTGGATTCCAAAATAATTTTAAATTAGATCCTATGGATATAAATTATAATATTAATAAAAATATAGATGATTATATAAGAGATTATGAAAAAATAAATGAATCAATAAATAGCGATAAATATAGCTTCGAACCTCCTCATATGAAAATTTTAAGAGACTTAGACTTAGGAAATGATTATGAAAGTATTTATAGAGAATCTAATAATAGCGATATAGATAATATTTTCAAAAAGATAGAGGAAGATTATGGTTCTATAATGTCTACATTAAAAATATATAAAATTCCTTATCCTATGGCTTCTTTAATTGTAAGGAAAATAATTAGCTTAACTTTAAAGTTTTCTAATAAAGAGTGAGGTGAATAGATTTGTTATTTAGTCAAAATTTACCAAACTTACAAAGTAAAATAAGAATTTTACATGCTATACCATCAGAACAAGCTGTAGATATTTATTTAACAGGAAATCTAATGGGAGAAAATTTAGCATTTTCAGATATAACCTGCTATGAAAATATATCATCAGATAGTTATGAAGTTCAAATATATTCTGCAGGGACTTATGCTAGACCTTTGTTTAGTAAAACTATAGAAATTTTACCTAATACTACAAGCACCATTAGTATTGTATCTTTAAATAATAATATTGATATATTTGTATTAAATGATGCAAGTGTTGAGGGGGAATTAACAAGTTGTTTTTTAAGATTTATACATTTATCACCTAATGCACCTTTATTAACATTATCATTGCCAAATAATACGATACTTTTCGGAAATGTAGAGTATTTAGAAACAACAGGATATTATCCATTATCACCAGCAATATATGATTTTAAATTTAGCTTTTCAACCATAATAGGGTTGTCAAGATATATAAGTCAAAAAACTCTTAGAAATGGAAAATTTTATACCATATATATTATAGGTTTAGTAAACAAGGAGCCTAATATGGGATATCTTATGGTTGAAGATGGAAGATAGATAAATGGGCTGTCGCATAGACAGCCCATTTAAGAGTTGATAATTAAATTTTCATTGGTTGACAGTACCTTTAATGCACGTAAATGTGGCTTAATGGAATTATACATATTCCTAAAAAAATTGAAAATAAATGAATTTTATTATACCCATATTGTCTAGAAGCAGGTATAAGATCAGCAAATGAAATATAAAGCATTATACCTGACACTACTGCGAAAATTACTGATAAGATTAATTCATTTATATATGGTCTTAAAAACAGAAATGCTAGTAAAGCACCTATTGGTTCGGCAAGACCAGAAAAGAAAGTATATTTAAAGGCCTTATATCTACTTTTAGTAGAGTAATATATAGGCATAGCTATTGATATACCTTCAGGAATATTATGAAGTGCTATTGCTAAAGCTATTGATATACCTAAAGTAGTATTCTCATAGCCTGATACGAATGTAGCGATACCTTCAGGAAAGTTATGTATCAGTAGGGCAATCATTGATACAAATCCAACCCTATATAATTTTCCAGATGAATGAACAATATTAGGCTTATCAGGAATTAGCTGATCTATCAATAGAGCCATAAATGCTCCAATTAATAAAAAGAATATTGATAATATAACTCCATTAAATTTACCATTGACTTTCATTAAAGTATCTTCAGCAGAAATAAATAAGTCTGTGAAGGAAACAGTAATCATTACCCCAGCAGAAAATCCTAAGGCGAAAGTTATAAGTTTATCATTTTGAGCTTTAGAAAAAAATACAATAAAGGCTCCAATTATTGTGGACATCCCAGCTATTAAAGATAATAATAGAGGAATAAAAGAATTATTGTCTAACATAGAATTACCTCGTATAGTAAATTAGTATATAAGCTGCAATAAATACCCTAAACTTAATTAAAATTAGTATTTAAGTAATTTATAATGTAGAGTATTAATCTAAGCAGATATATTAATAAATATATTAGATATTAATGGATCCTATGCAAGTTATATAAAATTTCCAGGAGAAAAAATATGATAAGTAACAGAATAAAAGAAAAGTTTAAGATGCTACCAATAACATACAAAATTTTAAATGAAAATATACAAAGTAAAAAAGTTGATTTTAAAACTTATAAATATGGAGAAAATATAAAACAATATTATAGAGTTTATAATGGAGATATAAATAAACCTATAATATTCTTTATTCATGGAGGAGGATGGTGGCACGGAAGCCCCAAAACCTCAAGTTATATAGGAAAGTTTTTCTGCGATAAAGGGTATACTGTTGTACTTCCAGCTTATAGACTTGCACCTTTATATAAATATCCAGAGCAGATAAATGATGTATTTACAGCAATAAGTCATTATTTATCTAATCAATGTAAAATAGGAAATAAGAAAATCATAGTTATGGGATTTTCAGCAGGGGGAGAACTTGCAACTAATCTAGTATTTAATTTGAAAAAACAAAAAGAATTTAATATTAAGAAAAACATTTTTTGTGGGTTGATCACATTAGCAGGAGTTCTTGATTTTGAAAAATGTAAGTCAAAACACTCGGTTCTGTTAATAGAAAATTATTTAGGAAAGGAATTATCATTAATAGAAATAAATCCTATAAAATTATTAGAAAATAATGATATTAATATACCAGTTTTATGTTTGCATGGGAAAAAAGACCCATTAATAGATATTGAGAATTCTGTTAGTTTTGTAAATAAGATAAGGGATTTAGGTGGAAATGCTAAATTAAGGATTTTAGAGGATAAATATCATTCAGATATTATAACATTAGTAATAGGTAAAGGAGAAAACGAATCTAAAATAATTTTAGATTTTATTGAAGATATATGAGAAATATTAAAACAAGAAATTATTTGTTGGACAATTTGAAGGTTATATTGATATTTTTCGTAGTATTTGGACACGTAATTGAATATTACATAAAAGATAGTGATATTTTAATGGCTGTATATATTTTTATATATATTTTTCATATGCCGCTTTTTATATTTATTTCAGGATATCTATCAAAAAATTTTTACAAAATGAAAAGAAAATCTATTAAAAATTTATTGATACCTTATGTAATTTTTAATATGATTTGGTACCTAGCTGTTTATATAGGTACTAAGGAAAATATGTTTTCTGTAATATATCCAGGATGGACACTATGGTATTTATTAAGTTTATTTTTTTGGAGATTTTCTTTAAAGTATTTGCTTAAAATAAGATATATTTTATGTGTTAGTTTTATTATAGGAATCTTGGTTGGATTAATTCCTAGTATAGGAAGTGTTTTATCAATATCAAGAACTATTGTATTTCTACCATTCTTTTTACTTGGTTATTACGCTAAAGAAGAATATCTAAATAAGATAAAAACTTTCAACAATAAACTATCCATAATTATATTAATATCATTTTTATTATTTGCTGTATTTATAGTTAAAAATAAATTTGTAGATTATAAATTTTTATATAGTTCTTATTCATATAAT
>JAQCTH010000105.1 GCA_027686065.1 Clostridiaceae bacterium AF10-41 | reverse complement strand
TCTCATAATCTCTATTTGCTAATATTGTTATTTCTTTTATTTCTGAAATATTTAAACTGCCTAAATTAATAAGTTTATTATATATAAATAGTGAAAAAATATTATTTTCTTCATATATATCTTTAATATTAATTATCTCTTCATAACGTGTTATTATTTCTTTTGATAATATATTAGTTAAATAATCTCGAGTTATCTTTATGTCTTTTATATTGTTAGAAAAGATATATGCTAAATCATCTAAGGAAGCCTCATCTTTCATTTCTATAATCTTATTTATTCTTTCAATTATTTTTTCCTTTGGAAAAAATGTTTCCTGTCCTGTTGATACACTCTTCTTTATGAACCACTCTTCTGGTATTAAATCTTTTCTTTTCCATCTATATAATTGCCCATAAGATATTCTCATAAACTCTAGAAGTTCTTTCTTTGATATTAATTCCTCAAGCATATTTTTTCTCCTACTTCACTATTTTCATCTACAGTTAAACTGCCTGTATATTCTATCTTGTCTATATTGCATCCACTTAATATAGTTATATCATGTCCTCTTACTATCTTACATTCTGTATTCTGAAGAGTTATTTTATCACCTTCTATGAGTTTTGAGACAACCTTACCGTATAACGATTCAATCAGCTTAGACTTTTTTATAGTTATTTCACTTCCTCCAATTTCTTCAATTATACTTACTCTTTTAGGTACTATTTCTACTTTATCTGCTGATAATAACCCATTAATTCTTACTTCTCCTTTATTATAAAAGTTATTTCCTTCACAGTTTCCCTTTACTTCTAAACGTCCTAATATATTAATATCATTAAATATAACATTTTTTTCAATAATTCCTTCTCCCATTACTTTTATTATATTTCCTTTTAAATTCTCATATAAGTTTATATTTCCCATTATATTTAAATTAGAATTAATTACCAGTTCCTTAATAGCTCTAACTTCTCCCATTATTTTTAAAGAATCTATTTCGGCCATATTTCTTAAATCACATTCACCTAAAACTCTACAGTTACCACAAATAAATTTTCCGCTAACATCTAATTCCCCCATTACCTTGATTGATTGAGATTTAAGATTGTTTTCAAATTTACTTTCTCCCATTATAATTAAAGAATTACATTCTACATCTTCATTACAAAGGCTATCTCCAAAAATCTTTATCTTATTATATTTTCCCCCATTAATATATCCATCTCCAAATAAATTAACATTTGCAAATTCATCCATACTATTTTCTCCTCTATACATTTATCTTTTCATTTATTATAGACTTACTACATGTTATTTTTAGCTCTCCAGAATATTCAATTCTATTTATTGTACATCCCCTGCCAATTTCTATATTTCTTCCACGAACAATATTACAATCAGTATTTTCTAAATAAATTTCATCAGCTTCTATTTCTTCACATACTAATTTAGGTTTAGTTCCATTTAAAATAGAAAATACTTTAAACCCTGTATCTATACCCCTTCTTACTACTAACTTTTCTCCACCTATTTCTTTTATCTTATTAAACCTAGTAATGTTTAATTCTATATTGTCTCCAGATAAAAGACCATCTACCATCATCTTTCCGTATAGTTTTACATTCTCACATTGACAATTACCATTTACTATTAACTCACCATTTACTTCTACATTATCAAAATTAATATTTTCAGTAATAGTAGTTCTTCCATTTACAACTATTCTATTTCCATTTATATTTCCCAAAACTTTATAAAATCCATTTACATCACATGAGGCTCTTACTTGCACATCATTGTTACATATAAAATGTCCGTTTATTGATAAATAATTACTATTAATTTTTCCATGAGACTTTGCCTTTCCATCTACACTTATTTTATTTGAATTAATATCTCCTCTTATATTTGCTACTCCTGCAATGTGGATATCATTGTATTCTCCACCACTTATATCACCAATACCATTTACACTTATATCATTTCTTTTTTCCATAATTAACCTCCAACAAAACATTGTTACGCTATGTTTTAAAAATTTTTTCTTCCCTCATATTTTATAATATTATATTACCGTAACATTGTTACATTGTAAATAGTTTTTTTATAATTTATAGGAAATTTAAAAATTTTTACTTTTTGTTTTACACTATTAAAAAAAGGAGAAACTAATAGTGTTATCTCCTTTTTCAAATTATTTAAATTAATATAATTAAAATTTTCTCTTATAATCTATATTTAAATATAAATACTCTCTACTTCACTGAATTTATTTGTTTTTCTGTATATATTTTTCGATTTCTTCTGCAACTATTTTTGCATGTGATGCTGCTCTAACCACAGTTTTAGCTCCAGTAACCACATCTCCTGATGCAAAAACTCCATCTCTTGTTGTATGCCCATATTCATCCGTTAATAAAAGTCCCCACTTATTTGTTTCAAGTCCTGTTGTATTTGAAACAATATTGTTCTTTGGAGATTGACTTACAGCAATTATTATTGAATCACATTCAAATAAGCCTTCTTTTCCTTCAATAATTATAGTACTTATTCTTCCATCTTCATCTATAACATTTTCTGTTTCTATATATTTAACTCCTTCTTCTGTTAACTCTACAGGAGACTTAAACAACTCAAACTTAATTTCATCTGAAATTGCTCCTTCTAGCTCGGCTTTTGTTGCAGGTATATTTTCCATTCCTTTTCTATATAAAATATATACTTCTTTAGCACCATTTCTTTTTGCTGTTCTGGCGGCATCCATTGCAACATCTCCAGCTCCTATTACACATACTTTATTTCCTAAATTATAAACACTAGGTGATTTTAAATAATCTATTGCATAATGTACATTCCCTAAACTTTCACCTTTTATATCTAATGTCTTAGGATTCCATACTCCAGTACCTATAAATATAGCTTTATATCCATCAAAGAAAAGCTTATCTAGTGTTAAGACAGGTCCAACTAATGTATTTGGTCTTATTTTAACTCCTAACTCAATTAATCTTTCTTCATAATGATCTATAATACTATTAGGAAGTCTAAATTCTGGTATTCCATATCTTAATACTCCACCTATTTTGTCATGTGAATCAAATATAGTAACTTTATATCCTTTTTGCGCTAATATGAATGCTATAGTTATTCCAGCTGGTCCTCCACCTATTATTGCAATTCTTTCTTCTAATTCTTTTTCTTTTTCAAGCTTTATGTTTTCTAAATAATATTTTGATACATGCTTCTCTATATCACAAAAGCTTACTGGTTCGTCTTTTATTCCTCTAATACAATTTCCTCTACATTGGTCTTCATGAGGGCATACTATAGCACACACTAATGATAGTGGATTATTTTGAAATAAAATTTCCCCAGCCTTTGCTATTTGCCCTTCTTTAAATAATTCTATAACTTCTGGAATAGAAGTATTTATAGGACAGTGTGCTTGGCATCTTGGTTTTTTACACATATAACATCTATTTGCTTCCATTGCTAATTCCTTCATAATTAACACTCCCCCTTTTCTTTAGTTAAATTCAGTCTTTATATTATATCATCATACTTAATATTAAATAAAGATAAACTTCTTTCCAAAATTCCATTTAAATATGCCAGTACAATTCCATAATTAGTTATCGGAACATTTTTTTCTCTACATTGATTTACTCTATTAACTACAGTTTTCCTATTAATCATACATGCTCCACAATGAATTATTAAATCATATTTATCCATATCCTCAGGAAAGTCATGAAAAATACTATAATCATATGTTAATTCTGCTCCAACATAGTTATTTAATAGCTTTGGAATTTTAACTCTTCCAATATCCTCATGAGAAACATTATGAGTACAGCTTTCTGCCATTAATATTCTTGAGTCTTTATTTAATTTTTTAATTTGTAACGCTCCCTTTACAAACTCTTTAAAGTCTCCCTTTTGTCTTGCAAATAGCATTGAAAAACTTGTTAGATTTATATTTTTAGGAACAATCTTGTCAACTTCTTTAAATGCTTGGGAATCTGTTATTACTAAATCTATATCTTTTATATCTTCAAGTGCACCTTTAAGTTCTGTATCTCTAACAACATAACTCTTTATTCCATGATCTAAACAATCTCTTATGCATTGTACCTGTGGTAGTATTATTCTTCCCTTTGGAGCTTCTGAGTCTATTGGAACAACTAAAACTACTTTACTATTATAGTTAAGCAGATCCCCTACTATTGGAAGTTCTTCTTCTTCCTGTTTTAATATGTTTATGAGTTTTTCTTTTAATAACTCTATTCCTTCACCTGTTTGTGAGGATAAAAATATTGAATCATTGAATTTACTTTTTAATTCTTCCAATATGTTTTCTTTTACACTATCGCATTTATTTATAACAATTATATAAGGTATATTATATTTTTTAAAATTTCTCTTAATTTCTTTAAACTTTTTCAAATCAATATCATTAATATCAAAGATATAAATTGCTACATCTGTTCTTTTAATAATATCTAATGTTTTTTTTATTCTTATTTCCCCAAGTTCACTTTTATCTTCAAACCCTGCTGTATCTATCATCAAAATTGGTCCAACTGGTATAAGCTCCATGGCTTTTTGAACTGGATCTGTTGTTGTCCCTTCCTTTTCTGAAACAAGCGAAATTTCTTGACCTAAAAATTTATTTATTAATGATGATTTTCCTGCATTAGTTTTTCCAAATACTGCAATATGCTTTCTATTTGCATTTGGTGTTGAATTCATAGTAACCTCCCCCCTATATATATAAATCTCTTTGTCCTTTTCTTAATTTTTCCAAGTTACTTTTTAATGTATTTTTTATATCTTCTCTTTTTATATTCTCTATTTCCTTGCTTATAACTTTTTCTGATTTTTCTAATATTTCCTTATCACCATAATCTAAAGCGAATTCTAATAATGTAGCCATTGCGTTAGGTTCACACATATTTTGAATTTCTCCACTTTTAGCAAGAGTCATAAATCTTTCGCCAGTTCTTCCTTTTCTATAGCATGCTGTGCAATAACTTGGAATATATCCATCATCTAAAACTCCCTTTAATACTTCAAGAGGCGTTCTTTCATCTGATGTTTTAAATTGAGAAACTTCTTTTCCTTCCTCTCTGTCTTTATAGCCTCCAACCCCTGTACTTGAACCTGCACTTAATTGTGATATTCCACATTTTAATAATTCTCTTCTCATTTCTGCTGTTTCTCTTGTTGACATTATTATTCCTGTAAATGGCACAGCGATTCTTACTATTGCAACTAGTTTTTTAAACATATCATCATTAACTAGATGTGGGAATTGCTCTAAAGTCATTCCTTTAGCAGGCTTTAGTCTTGGCATTGAAATAGTATGGAATCCTACTCCAAACTTTTCTTCCAAATGTTTATTGTGCATCATAAGACCTATAATTTCAAATTTGGGATCAGCTAACCCAAATAAAACTCCAGCTCCCACATCATCTACTCCAGCTTCCATAGCTCTATCAAAGGCTGTTAAATGATAATTATAGTCTCCTTTAATTGATTTTGGATGCATTTTTTCATAGGTTGGTTTGTTATATGTTTCTTGGAATAAAATATAAGTTCCTATCTTAGCTTCATTTAGTTTTTTATAATTTTCAACAGTTGTTGCTGCTATATTAACATTTACTCTTCTTATTTCTCCATTCTCATTTTGAGTCTTATAAATGGTATCTAAACATTCTACTACATAATCTATTGGAGCATTTACAGGATCTTCTCCAAGTTCTAAAGCAAGTCTTTTATGTCCCATTTTTTCAAGAATTTTAACTTCTTCTCTTACTTCTTCCATAGTTAATTTTCTTCTACCAAATTCATTACATCTTTGATATCCACAATAAACACAATTATTTACACAATAATCACTTACATATAGCGGGGCAAACATTACAACTCTTTTTCCATAAATTGAATCTTTGATTTCTCCTGCTAATTTATATATTTCCTTCAAATCTTCTTCATCTTCTGCTTGAAGTAATACTGCTATATCTTCATATGATAATCCATCTCTTTTCTTAGCTCTCTCTAAAACAGCATTTATTTCTTCTTTGGTTGCATTCTTAGCTTCTTCTAAAATTTTTTCAATATATTCATGATCAATAAACATATAAAACACTCCTATAATCTATAATTTATTTATTTATTTATTATCCTTATATTTTCAGCTTGGATTTTTTCTTCCACAAAGTTATATCCATGCTCTTTTTTCCAGGCTACATTATCACCTCTTGTTACTTCAACCTTAAATCCAGCCTTTCTTATCCTTCCTTCTATACACTGCCTACATTCCGCAGCCTCATCTCCAGTGCATATTTTCCCATCATAAAGTGAGTATTTTTCTCTTACACTAGTTGGTGATAAATTTGGCATAACTACATTTCCACCTGCTTTTATGCCTTTTTCTCTACCTGTTGGATCTATACTTCCAAGAGCAGTTGTAGATGGCAATAAAACATTAGGCAATAGTAATCTTACCAATGCCAACATTGTAGTAGTTTTTTCTAATGTTCCAGCTTCATTATTTTTAAGAGGTGTATCTTTATGAGGAATAAATGGACCAATTCCACACATATGAGGCTCCAATTCTTTTACAAATAGTAAGTCATTAACTAAATCTTTATTATTTTGTTTTGGAAGACCAACCATAAAGCCTGCCCCCACTTGATATCCTATTTCCTTTAGATTTTTTAAACACTGTCTTCTTTCTTCAAAACTGGCTCCTGGATGAAGTTCATCATAAAGTTCCTTTGTAGCTGTTTCATGCCTCAATAAATATCTGTCAGCACCAGCCTCAAACATCTTCTTATACGATTCATAGCTTCTTTCTCCTAAGGATAATGTTATTGCATTATTAGGATATTTTTCTTTAATCATTCTTATTATTTCTATCATTACTTCATCTGTAAAATAATCATCCTCTCCACCTTGAAGAACATACGTTTTATAGCCAAGCCTATCCCCAATATCAACGCATTCCATAATATCTTCTTTTGTTAATCTATATCTATCTGCTTCTGTATTACTTCTTCTTATTCCACAATAAACACAGTTTTTTTTGCAGAAGTTTGTAAACTCAATAAGTCCTCTCATATAAACCTTATCCCCATAAGTCTTCATTCTAGTTTCATGAGACTTCTGTATCAAATATTTTTTAGCTTCTTCATTTAGATTATCTAATAAAAAAATAAGGTCATCCCTACTAGCATTATTAGACTTATACAGCTTATCTATAATATCTTTAACTACCATATACAATCCTCCAAAAATATATTAATAGATGCTTTGTTATATTTATTTCTTATTATGTTCTTATACTTTTTCACTACAGTTCTTTCTTACTAATAGCTGTTTTTACTGTTACTCCGTTAATATTTCCAAGCTTTCCCGTTAAACTATTGATTTCATTTAAATCGCCTGTAACAACTATAGATATAATTGATATTTCATTTTCTAATGGTATCCCCATCCTACCTTTAATGCTTCCTCTAAAACTTGCAACAACTTCATTAAATTCAGCATTACATTTATTTGGATCTTCTAAAATAGCACTTATAACCCCTATTTTCATAGTTACCTCCTTAATTTTGTGAAGCAAAATAAAAAGTCTATTTTCTTAATTTAAAGAAAATAGACTTTTTGTATTAACAATAAAATTTATATTATTACAAAATAAACTAAGCATGTGCCTAATTTATAAATTTTTATTCTTAATAAATTATTTGCTACTATCTTTCAAATTAGATTTCTCTTTTTTGTTAGATATTATATTTTTATTTAAGTATATATAAATATTAAAACAAATGAATAAAGACTTTTTCTCTAAACAAATGAATTTATATTAATCTTCTTAATTATATGATAATTCTTCCAGTTTATGATGTCAATAGAGCTTCATTCTATATTAATAAATAGACCTTTTCTAAAAATATCACTTCTTACTATTTATTATAATACATTAAAATTTTATCTTTTTCCCCTTGGGCTAAATTAAATTTGTCTAGTTCTTCTAGACTTACCCAAGTTCCTTCAATTATATCATTTCCATATGTAACTTGTGTCTTTAAATCTCCCTGATAAACTGCACATATTTCTTGGTTTTCTTCATTTAATATATTATCTAACTTCTCTACATTAAAGACTATAGATTTTAAATCTTCTTTTATAGCACGTGAAACACATTTTTCTTCACATTCTCTTCCTTTTAATTTTTTTCCTACATTGTACCAAATTTCTGGTTCATTTTTCTTTACCTTCTTTTTTACAATAAATACATTTTTAAAATCATCCTTAATCACTATGGAACAGGAAGTAACCTTAGACATATTATTTCCCCCTTATACCTCGTCTATATTCTTAATTGCTTGTATTAATTCTTACCTAATCTAATATTCTACAATAATTTTCTTTTACCTTTATATAATTTTATAAATTTATTTTTCTATATCTACTAGATAAGATTTAATTACTGCTAGTAACTCCCTAGAATACATAACCGGAACTAGTAAAGGTAATGTATTATTTGTATAAAAGCTAATTTTATTATAATTTAGTTTTTTTGCTATCATATTACTTCTAAATGCATGAAAATCTGAGGTTATTATTTTTATATCTAACTCTGATATACTATTAGACGTCTTACTTTCTAATATATTCTTTGAAAACAATAAATTTTCATTTGTATTTGTAGACTTTTCTTCCATTATAATTAATTCTTCTTTTATTCCATTATCTACTAAATATTCTTTCATTGCTTGTGCTTCTGATATATCTTCACCTGGACCTTGTCCCCCTGATACTATTATTTTAGGTTTTTTATCTTGATTATTTATATATTTAATTGTTGTATCTAATCTTTGTTTTAATGTAAGACTAGGTCTTTTTCCTTTAACTCCTGCGCCAAGAACTATAATATAATTAGAATAACTATTATCTTTCTTAGGAAATATAACTATTGCACATTCTATGATAATAAAGAATAAAAGAATAGCTATTATACAGTATTTAAATATACTCATTATTTTTTTGCTTTTGAATTTCTCATTAAAATATTCTTTTAATTTATTTTTAATATAATGATAAATAATTAAAATAACTCCTAATGTAAAGAAAACTTCACTAAAAGTTATTTTTCCGAATA
>JAQCTH010000104.1 GCA_027686065.1 Clostridiaceae bacterium AF10-41 | reverse complement strand
GATATAAAATTATCTTAAAATAAAAATAATTTTATATCATATTAGAAAATCACTATTTCTATCACTCTCTATTTGGGATTTCATTTAGTATCTCAACTATTCCTTCTATATATAATTCTTCTATTATCTCTTCAGCATCTATTAGTATTTTAATATACAAAGCTGGTGCATTTATATTTTTAAGCAAGTATAAATGATCTCCATCCTTACAAATTATATTTTTTATATTTTCCTTTAATAATTCATTTACCATTTCACTGCATTTTTTAGATTTTTCATTGTTATCATAAAATATTTCACACTCTGAAATATCTTTCTTAAATTCTATTCCAACATAAAAATCTATATTTGTTATATTTGCTATAAGAACCTTCTTTAACAATGTCCTTGCCGTACTTTGGCCTTGATACAAGTCAACAATAAAATTACCACTTTCCTTTAATTTTTGTGAAATAGCATTTGAAATTTCAGCATTATTTATATCTATTCCGTATTTCACTTTTCCTCCAAGGAAAATTATTATTAGTTCATTCTATTCTCTTTTATATGAATATGTTCTAAAGTCTTTCTTGAAAGAATAAATTTATATATAAGTTATTCTTAAGGAGGTTCATCGTGAAAAAATATTTTATCACCTTAATTTATATATTTATTATTTTCTCCTTTTCTGGTTGCAATTTTAACAAGTCACAGTACATAAGGCCTGGTACTAAACCTAACAATAATTATTATACTAATGAAATACAAGAAAATTTGAATCGAGATGCTTCTTATACTATTAAGATTTTTGATTTAAATGTATATAAATATTATGATGTTAATGAAGAAGAACATAGTATTTTACCCGAATTTATTGATTCTTTAAACGATGAAAACTATGGTGCTACAGTGGAAGAAGGGCTTTCTCCTGAATATAAGTTAATACTAGAATTTTCAGATGCGAAATATATTATAAATGCATATAATGATAAATTAATTTCAATTTATCCTTGGGATGGAGTATATAATGAAGATACTATTTCTATGGAAGGTGTTTCTGACTATTATAATCTATATAAATTTTGTGAATATATAAAAAAGGTTTCTAACGGATTTGAAGGATAAATATAGAACAGTAGGTAAAATTTATATAAAGTAAAACTTTACCTACTGTCCTTTTTGCTTAATCTAATATTTATTATTTTTTTATTTCTTCAAGCATTTTAAAAACTCTTTTTCTATTTAAGGGATGAATTTTATTTGGCGCTATTTCATTTAATGGAATTAATACAAACTCTCTCTCTTCCATTCTTGGATGTGGAATTGTTATAAAATCATCACTAGTAACTAAATCATCGTAAAAAATAATATCTAAATCTATTACTCTTGGCCCCCATCTAATTACTCTTTCTCTTTTCATATCTTTTTCAATATCCAATAGTAAAGACATAAGTTCCCTTGGGTTTAATATGGTGTCTACCTCTATAGCTGCATTTTTAAAACTATCCTGATTCTCATATCCCCAAGGTTCTGTTTCTATTATTTTAGAGGCTTTTAGCACTTTTATTTCTTTATTATTTTTTATTTTATCTATAGCAATATTTATATTTTCGGTCTTTTCTCCTATATTACTACCTAAGGCAATATATGCTTTATGCCATCCTCGATTTATTTCTACTGCAGCTGTATCTAAATGTCTACCTATTGGTGCCCATGGTTTTTTTAATAACACTTTTATGTTTTTTACTAAATCATAGTTATATAATACATATTCTGCTATCTTTTCTGCTGCGGTTTCTATTAACTCATAACTCTCTTTCTGAAATTCTTTTTCAATGTTATGACAAAGCTCCCCATAATGAACTGACTTTGTTAAATCCCCACTCTTAGATGCTAAACTTAAATCTACATCTAATTCTAAAGATAATATAAACTTTTGTCCAAGAGATTTTTCTTCATTAAATACACCATGATTTGCAAATATCTCAACATCTTTTAAATATAACTTATCCATAGTTTTCCCTCTATTTCATTCTTAATATTTTATCAGTTATAGTACATGCTCTTTTGTTTTCAAGTACATCATGTACTCTAACAAATTTACAGCCCTTCATTATTCCCATTACAGTAGTTGCTATAGTACCTTCTCTTCTTTCATCTACTGGTAAGTCTAATGCTAAACCAATCATTGATTTTTTTGAAGTTGCAAGTAAAACAGGAAATCCTATATTTACAATTTTCTCTAAGTTATTCATTACAATTAAATTTTCTTCATAGTTTTTAGCAAATCCTATACCTGGATCTAATATAATTTTTTCTTTTTTTACTCCAGCATCTAAAGCTATATTTATACTTTCTATTAAATCTTCTATTACATTCTTCATTAAATTTGTATAAGGCTTATTTTCTCTGTTATGCATTAATATACATGGAATATCATATTTTGCTGCTACTTCAGCCATATTTTTATCTTTTTTAAATCCCCATACATCATTTATTATATCTGCACCTGCTTTTATAGCTTCTTCAGCAGTTTTGCTTTTATAAGTATCTATTGATATTAAAACATCTAGTTCACTTTTTATAGCTTTAATTATGGGAACTACTCTTTTTATTTCTTCTTCTTCGGATATATAATTCGCTCCTGGTCTTGTTGATTCTCCCCCTATATCTATTATATCGGCTCCCTCTTCTACCATTTGCTTTGCTCTTTTTACAGCTTGCTCTACTTCATTATATTTTCCACCATCAGAAAAAGAATCTGGTGTTACATTTAATATAGCCATTATATAAGTTTTTTCATCTAAATTTATTTCTTTATTTCCTATTTTCACACTTCTCTCCCCTTTAGCTTATAATTTTATAATTTTATTTTTTTTATTTTCATCCCAATAACAATCATTATAAGATTTGCAGTTAAAACAATTTCTTGAAAGTTTATCACTTTTATATATTATTTTTGAAAGCTCATCATCACTTTCTTTTCTATGCTCTTTTATGCATTTAATAATTAATTCTTTATCTTCATTAGAAAAATTTGTATCTTCTAATATTTCTGATGCTATTATAGCACTACCCTTATGATGATCTATTCCTTCATTATATTGCATAACTCTTCCTATATCATGTAATAATGCTATTGAATATATTATTTCTTTATTATATCCTAATCCCTTTTCTAATACAGTTATATACGCAATTCTTGCAACATCTAAAAAATGTTCAATGGTATGATTACAAAACTCTCTATTTATTTCTAATTGACTTAATTCATTTAATAATCTCTTATACTTAGGATGATTTAGAATTTTATTAACATTTTCCAAAATTCTACCTCCTATTTTAATAAACTCATTACTTCTTTTCTTAATTGATAATCCTCTTTAAAACATCCTCTATATGTTGTTGTTACAGTTTTTGTTCCTGGCTTTTTTACACCCCTCATAGTCATACACATATGTTCAGCTTCAATTACTACCATAACGCCTTCTGCATTTAAATATTTCATTATTGCATCAGCAACTTCTGTAGTTAATTTTTCTTGTAATTGTGGTTTTTTTGCATAAACTTCTACACATCTTGCAAGTTTTGAAAGTCCTGCAACCTTTCCTTTTGGTATATAAGCAATATGTGCTTTACCATAAAAGGGTACAAGATGATGTTCACACATTGAATAAAAAGTGATATCTTTTTCAAGAACTAAATCATTTTCCTCAACAGTAAAAGTTTTTTCTAACTCGCCTTTTGCATCTTTTCCTATTCCTGAGAAGATTTCTTCATACATCCTAGCTATCCTATCTGGAGTTTCTAAAAGACCTTCTCTATTTAGATCTTCCCCAATACCTTCTAATATTAACTTTACTCCTTCTAATACTTTTTCTCTATCTATCATTAAATGCCCCTCCTAATTTCCAATTTGTGATTCATATTCTTTTCTTATCTTAATTGTGATTTTATTTTCTGTCAAAATTCTATTTTCAACTTTACTTACTCCCATTATACCCAATAAACTATTAGTTATAAATATTTCATCAGCATTCATGATATCATCTAAAGTTACTTCTTTTTCTATTACATCATAATTTTTAATAAGGTGATTCCTTACTACACCTGGAAGTACTCCACTACTAATTTTAGGTGTAAATATTACATTATTCTTCACAGCAAATATATTAGAAAAACTTCCTTCGGAGACATATCCTTTTTCATTCAAAAATATGACCTCATTATATCCTTCTTCTAAAGCCTCTTCTCTTTCTAAAATATTTTCTAAATAATTCATAGACTTTATATATGTCAATTTAGATGTAGAATTTTTTATTGTTTTTGCTATCTTTAATGAAAATCCCCTTAGATAATCTCCGCTCTTATATAATAGTTCTCTAGTTTCTAATAATATATTTTTTTCTGTTACAATTATTTTCAGAACACAATTTTTTATATTAAAATCTTTTATTATATTGCTAATATATTCAACCTCAATTACTTCTCCAATTTTAAGAATATTAATTCCATTATTAAGCCTTTTTATATGTTCTTCTAAAAACAACGGCTTTTCTTTTACTAGTATGGTTTCAAATACCCCTCTAGCAAAAAAATATCCACTATCTACAGTTATTTTATCTTTTCCTATTATTACATTTCTCATTATAATACCCTCATTAAAGCCTTTGATTTATCTAGTGTTTCATTATATTCATCTTCTTCTATAGAATCATAAGTTATTCCTCCACCAACACCAAAGTAAGCCTTATTGTCCTTTTTAATAATTGTTCTTATAGCTATATTAAAATCGGCATTTCCTCTAAAATCAAAATATCCTATAGCTCCTGTATAAAGATTTCTTTTTAATCCTTCTAGTTCTTCTATTATCTCCATAGCTCTAATTTTAGGAGTTCCTGTTATAGATCCCCCAGGGAAACATTCTTTAATACATCTTACTGATGATATATTATCTTTTAAAATTCCCTCTACGGTTGAAACTAAATGAAATACTGTTGCATATTTTTCAAGTTTAAATAGTTCAGTTACCTTTACTGAGTAAGGTTTGCATACTTTACTTAAATCATTTCTTTCAAGATCTACCACCATTAATAACTCTGCCCTATCTTTTTCGCTATTTATAAGCTCTAAACTATTTTTTATATCTTCTTCTTCATTTTTCCCTCTAGGTCTTGTCCCTTTTATTGGCCTTGTAACTACCTTTCCTTTATTTATTTCAATAAATCTTTCAGGTGAAGAACTTATCACTTGAAAATCTTCAAAATTCATATAAGCAGAAAATGGTGCTTTATTTATAACTCTTAATTTTTTATATATTTCAAAAGACTCTTCCTCATTTTCTGTATAAAACCTTTGAGTCATATTAGCAATATAAATATCCCCATTTATAATATAATTTTTTAGTTTAGTAATTGCATTTTTATAATCTTCCTTTTCAAAATTAGATTTAAAATTTCTATTTACAGACTCAAAATTTTGCTCTTTTATTATATCTGCTAACTTTATCTTTTCTTCTAAAGAATCCAATACCTTATCACACTCATGATCACTAATTGATGTTATGTATTGTTTATTATTTTCCAAATCAAAAACTATTATATTCTTGTAAAAAATAAACTTCATATCACTTATGTTAAAATCCTCTTTACTTGTATCTGGAAGTTCTTCTAATATCCTTCCTGTATCATATGATATATAGCCTATTGCACCTGAAATAAATGGTATATTATCATATCCATCATTATTAAGTTTATATTTATTTATAAGATTTTCTAAAACAGTAAAAGGCTCTCCTTGAACCTTAACTTTATCAATAAATGCCTCTTGTCCTTTGGATTCAAAAAGCATAAAAGGATTTATTCCTATAAAAGAGAATTTAGATAGAATCTTATCTTCTTTAGATGAATCAAGTAATATTGTATTTATTTCATCTTTGAAAATATTATACACTTCAAGAGGATTGTAACTTGTACTTATTTCTCTAACTTTAATCATCTCTATTCTCCTTAAAATTCTTCGATATCTGTATAAAATTCTCTATTATCTTATGCCCATCTTCTGTCATCTCAGCTTCAGGATGAAATTGAACCCCAAAAATAGGATATTTTTTATGTTTTATTCCCATAACTACATTATCTTCCGTGTAACTAATTACTTCTAAGTTATTACTAATATTTCTATTATCTATTATAAGTGAATGATATCTTGTTACTCTCAATGGATTTTTTACGTCTTTAAAAATATCTTTATTAGAATGATTAATATAACTTATTTTCCCATGAACAGGTTCTCTTCCTTTTATTATATTACTAGAAAAATAATGTCCTATGCACTGATGACCTAGACATATTCCAAGTATAGGCTTTACGCCTTTAAATTTATGTAAAATTTCTAATGATATCCCTGCCTCATTAGGTGTCTTCGGCCCTGGAGAAATTATTATTCCATCTATGTCTAACCTTTCTATTTCTTGAATAGTTATCTTATCATTTCTATATATTAAAACTTCTTCTCCTAATTCTTCTATATACCTAACTAAATTAAACACAAAAGAATCATAATTATCTATCATTAAAAGCATAAATGTCCTCCATGTTTTATATTAAAAGTAAATTTATTGTGTTAAAATATTTTTAATGAATAGATTATATCATAATAATATATAACTTTAAAATTTTAAGTTACATATTATTAATTTGAAAGGAGAAGATATATGTTTAAATGCGATTTGCATATTCATTCTATTTGCTCTGATGGTAGATTTACTCCTAGAGATATAGTGAAAATGGCAAAAGAAAAGAACTTAGACTATGTTTCATTAACGGATCACGATACATTAACTGGTATAAAAGAAGCATTAAATGAAGCAGAAGCTCTTAATGTTAAATTTATTCCTGGAATAGAGCTATCTACAGAATACAATAGAGAATCAATTCATATTTTAGGCTTTTTTAATAAAGATAATTATAATCATCCAGAACTTAATAATATATTAACCCAGTTAAAAGAAAGAAGAATTTCCAGGGCTCATAAGATAGTTGATAATCTTAAAAAATATCATAATATTAAAATTGATATAAATAAGGTTTTATCTAATGGAAAAGATACTATTGCAAGACCTCATATAGCAAAAGCTATAATAGATGCTGGTTATTCTTATGATCATGATTATATTTTTGATAACTTCATAGGTAATAATTGCCCAGCTTATATTCCATCTACTAAACTTTCTACAGAAGAAGGTATTGAATTATTAAAGAAATATAATGCCTTAGTTTTTCTAGCACATCCTGTATTAGTTAAGAAAACACCAGTTGGAGATTTATTGGATTTAGGATTCGATGGACTTGAAGCTATTTATTATAAGAATAAAAAAACTGATACAGAGAAGTTTTTGAAATTAGCTAAAGACAGAAATTTATTTATTTCAAGCGGATCTGACTGTCATGGTATCCCTAATGATAAAGGGCATGGAAGTGTTGGAGATGTTAATATTCCTCAAGAAGATCACATAGTCTCAATGTTAAATTGGGTTCTATCTTATAGCTAAACCATAAAAGAGCTGTCCATGGACAGCCCTTTTAAGAATTCTTAACTAAAATAAATAATTATTTTGTATTCTTAATTTTTAGTTGTATGATAGATCCGCCTTCTTAAAAAATATTATACTTATTATTAATACTGAAATTCCTCCAAATAGAACTACTATATAAGGTTCTATACTTTGAAGTAAAACTCCTGATATTATATAAGATATTGGAACTACTACTTTTACTATACTCATTGTTAAACTGATAGATCTTCCTCTATATTCTTCTTCTACATTAGTTTGCATAGTATATGAAAATGGAATATCAACTAAAGATATGCATATACCCATAAATATCATTATAATTAAATAGTACAGTATATATACATTTATATTATTTATAGTTTTGAATAATAGAGGAATAGATAGTAATATTATATTAACTGACATAACTATTCCCATTGCAGAAAAAATATTGTTTAATTTATATTTAGCCATAATTTTTTTAACTGCAAATGCACCTATTATCATGCCTACTGGAATCCCTCCCTGAATTAATCCATAACTTTTAGCTGGAACTTCTAATATATTGTTCAATATAATTGGTATTGGAATTGTAACTGAAAAAGATATAAAAAAATTAAATATTATAAATATAGATAAAATTTTAATAATATATTTTTTCCTTGTTAAATATCTAAATCCTTCTGCTATTTCCTTAAAATAGTTTAATTTCCCAACAGTAATATTTTCATTATCCTTTTCATTTAATTCATTATCAGTATTATATTTAAAATCAATTAAAGTATCTATGATTGCTGAAACTATAAATGAAATAGAGTTTATTAATATAAAAGTTTCTATATCAAAAATAGCAAATGCCACTCCTCCTAATACTGGTCCTAACACAGAAGATATTGAATCTATTATTCTATTTCCCGAATTAATATTAACTACCTTTTCCTTTGAAACAATGTTAGGAATAGCTGAATCTATGCTTATATCAAATATAATATTTATGCTTGTAATAACAAAAGTACTTATATAAATAATCCCTATACTCAACCCCTTCCAATTACTAATTAAATATATTATAAATAAAAATATCCCATTTAAAATATTAGCTGTAACTGCTAACTTCTTCTTATTAAATTTATCTGCTATTACTCCTACAAAAGGATTCAATATAATTATTGGCAATATACTTAAAATCAAAGTGGTAGAAAAGCTAATGCTTGATCCTGTTATCTTTAATGTATATAAGCTTATTGCAAAAGTATATATGGCTGTACCAAATATTGATATTAAATTTGCTAGATAAAATAAAATAGAGTTCCTATCTTCTTTATTCTTTATATATTTCATTCTTATCACCTCTAGAAAATTGTATAACATCTTCTATACACCATATCAATCCTATATTTTTTGATATTTTGGATATATTAAAAGAAAAGGTAGGGTCAACCCTACCTTTTTCCGAAATATAAATATGAATAAACTTCCTCGTTATCCGAAAAATAATTTTCATATATACTAGGCTTATTTAAATAATCTGATTTCTGATCTGATATCATAGTAAAATCATATTTACTTAGTTCTTCTTTAATATAATTAATATTAAAATTCCTTCTATTTTCCCTTTTTATAGGGTTACTTAATACAAATTTTTTAAATAAAATATATGATAAAGCACTATATGAATCTTCTTTTAAGTATTGTAATATATCTTCAAATGAAAAATCATTTTTATCAAACCAATAATTACTACTACCTCCATAGTCTAAAAATATATCAATGGATTTTTTCTTTATTGGTATATATTTAAAAT
>JAQCTH010000103.1 GCA_027686065.1 Clostridiaceae bacterium AF10-41 | reverse complement strand
ATGGGAGACTGTGTGGGAGAGTAGAACGTTGCCAGGTTATAAAAAAGACTTAAGATTTATCTTAAGTCTTTTTTACGCTTTAGAAAATTATAAATAGTTTATAATGTTAATACCTATTTATAATTTCCTCCCTTAATTTTTCTGGTGGATATATGTAAGTTTGTGGTGATTTGAAGCGAAGCGACGGAAGAAGCAAATTTATATATGTCCATTTTTTTATTTATTCACAAGTTCATTATAAAAATAGAGAGTTATTCACATACTTATACTTACTTTATATAGTACTGTTGATAACTTTATTAAACAGATTTATTTAATCATACATAAGAGTACCCTATAGAATAGACTTTTTTTATATTCTCTATTCTATAGGGTATATTTTACTTAGGTATATGCTTTTTGAACTATATTAAAATATCCTTTTTTGTAAAATTAATATGAGCTATTGTATATGCTATTATTGCTGTTATAATCATGCATATTATCCCATTGGTTATCGTTAATTTAGGATTCTGATACATTAATGCTAATTTAGAAGTTACTAGACCGCTTGCATCAGCATAAGTTGTAAATAAAAGATGACTAATATCTCTTATAGAACTAATTGCTTGGGTCCCTATGGCTAGGAAAATAGTAGATATTACTGAAACAGCCATGGAAGTCATACTACTTTTAAATAGAGTTGATATCATGAATATAACAGAGCAAGCTGATAAAATGAATAATGATTGATAGCCTATTGTCCTAATTGCATTTTCAGTATTATTGATCATTTTTGATGTATCTGGAATTTGATTCATTATTATCTCACCTGATGATTGATCAAATACTTTTTCATATTTTTGCTCAACTCTAACAGGATAATTTGAAGCATCAACATCACTTGTCATATTAACAATTGCCATTCCAGCTAATTGAGGTATTAAGATTAATGACAATACAGTAACTATTGATACGATAAATTTAGAAAATAAAACTTTCCCTCTTTTAACGGGTTGAACAAGTAGGAATTTTAATGTTGCAGGTGTACATTCTCCTGAAACCATATCACTCATGAATACAGAAATTCCTGCTATCAATACTCCTAATCCAAAAAAGCTGTTAAGCATTTGTAAGAAATTAAAGGCTTGATACTCCCATCCTTGTAGAGGTTTTATATTATTTTCTTTTAGATATTTTAAATCATCTAATTGTTGTTTGGATTGAGTATACCATCTTTTATTCCATTCATTTATGCCATCTTCCTCGTATTGTTTAATAGTATTTTCAGTAGACTTAATGGATTCATCTAGTTGTTTTTTCCATGCATCTTCAGAAATACCATTTTTGATTATGTCTTTGTTAATATCTATTTGGTTTAAAAGATTAGTTTCTATTTCTTTAGAATTTTGAATCCATTTTTGATCACCATCTGCCTCAGCTCTTTTTATATCATTTCTTATATGAACTAACTGTTCTTCAGCTTGTTGTATTTGATATTCAGGTGAAGTCCATTCTTTCATATTTTTATCATTCATCCATGTACCAAAAGCAGTAATGCCAATAAATATTATAAATAATCCGAAGACAATCCAGGTCTTAGATCTTTTAAAAATTTTAATAAATTCATTTTTTATAAGAGTCAATAACATTATCTAATTCCTCCTTCAACTAATTCCATATATCTTTGCTCTAATCCTTTTCTTATCTTAAAAACTTCTTGTATAGCATAGTTGTTATCAACAAGATATTTAATTAATTCATGAGTTTTATTAGATAATAAGATTATTTCTATTCCATCAGTAGTCTTTCTAGCAGAGTTGATATATTCAATAGATAATAAGTTATTAATATCTATTTCTTGTAATAGTTTTAAACAAATTATATCAGTATCAGTATCCATAGATTCATTTAATACATTTTCTACTGATTCTATAATTCCATGATTTATGAAGGCCACTCTATTACAAAGATGTTGCACCTCAGAAAGTATATGTGAGGATATAAATACAGCCATTCCTCTTTCGGTAGCAGCTTTTTTTACAACTTCTCTAAAATCTAATATTCCTGATGGATCTAACCCATTAGTAGGTTCATCTAAAATCAAAAGTTTTGGATTAGAAAGAAGAGATGCAGCTAGTCCTAAACGTTGCTTCATACCTAGTGAATATTTTCTGACCTTATCATCTATTCTATGTTCAAGACCTACTAATTTTATAGTCTCATCTACTTGATTTTTAGAAATATTTCTAATTCTAGCAATTTGCATTAAGTTTTCTCTTCCAGATAAATATTTATATAATTCAGGATTTTCTACTACCGCACCTACTTCTTTCAGTGCTTTTTCTGTGTCAGTCTTTAAATCATGACCACAAATACTAATACTACCTTCATTTGGATTAATAAGACCTACAAGCATTCTTATAGTTGTTGTTTTTCCAGCCCCATTAGGTCCTAAAAATCCAAATATTTCACCTTCTTCTATTGAGAATGATATATCTTTTATTATTTCTCTTTTTCCTAGATTCTTCTTAAGTCCTTTTACATCTAAAACTTTCAAAGTATTACCTCCCTTAATCTAACTATTAATAATTTTAGATAGGAAAACTTAATAAAAAGATAGGAAAAGTCTTAATATAATCTTAATATAACCTTAAGTATGTAAGTTTAAATAGTAATTTAGAACTATTTTTACTTAAAATATTATTTCTAAATTCATTTTGTTGATTATTGTAAATTATTAATTAAATTATAACTAAAAAGTTTTACAACAGAGTTAGAAGACGTTTTCCGAAAATTTAATTATTAAAAATATGTAAATATATATCAAAAAAGACTATATTTTATAGATTATGGTATTATGGAATTTATGGAATAAAATGTAAATGGGTGATATAATTATCAACATAAGAATTATGTTAACTTTGGGGGGAGATTTTTATGGCACAGGAAGTAAAAAATAAAGCGAAAAAAGGACAACTTATAAATATAGACATAGATTCCTTTCATGAAGGTAAAAACTATACTAGTTATTGTCTTTTAGGTTCACATTGTATTGTTGAAAATAGAAAGAGAGGGGTAAGATTCACAACCTGGGCACCAAATGCTAGTGAAATATATGTAGTTGGAGATTTTTGCGATTTCAGACCTATAAATGAATTTAAAATGGAAAAAGTAAATGAAAAAGGTTTATGGTCAATATTTATTTTGGGATTAAAAGACGGAAATAGATATAAATATTACATTGTAAACAAAAATAATGAAGGAGGTATCTATAAATCTGATCCGTATGCTACATTATCAGAAGTTAGACCGAGTACTGCTTCTATTGTAAAAAGTGAATGTAAATTTAAATGGATGGATAAGAAGTGGATAAATAAAAGAAATAAAACAGATTTCTTTAAGGATCCTATGAATATTTATGAAATGCATCTAGGTTCATGGAAAACTAATAATGGGGAATTTCTTACATATAAAGAGTTAAGTGATAAGTTGCCTGAATATTTAAATGAAATGGGATATACACATGTAGAATTTATGCCATTAGTAGAACATCCTTTAGATGCATCATGGGGATATCAAGGGACAGGGTATTACTCAGTAACCAGCAGATATGGAGATTTAGAAGGATTAAAAGAATTAATAAATACACTCCATAGAAATGGAATAGGTGTTATTCTTGATTGGGTTCCAGGACATTTTTGCAAAGATGAACATGGTCTATATCATTTTGATGGTACTCCAACATATGAGTATCAGGAAGAATGGAAATCTGAAAATAAGGGGTGGGGAACTGCTAATTTTGATTTAGGTAGACCGGAAGTAAAAAGTTTTTTAATATCAAATGCATTATTTTGGATAAGGGAGTTTCATATAGATGGACTTAGGGTTGATGCTGTGTCTAATATGCTGTATTTAAACTATGAAAGAAAAAATGGTGAATGGAGACCTAATAAATTTGGTGGAGATGGATGTTTAGAAGGAATAGATTTCGTAAAAGAATTAAATAAAGTAATATTTAATGAATTTAAAAATATCTTAATGATAGCGGAAGAATCCACTTCATGGCCAAATGTGTGCAAGCCTATTGAAGATGGTGGATTAGGATTTAATTTTAAATGGAATATGGGGTGGATGAATGATACTTTAAAGTATATAGAAGTAGATCCAATATATAGAAAAGAAATTCATAATAAGATGACATTTTCTATGATGTATAACTACTCTGAAAACTTTATATTACCAATATCACATGATGAAGTTGTTCATGGCAAAAAATCATTAGTTGATAAAATGTGGGGAGATTATTGGAATAAGTTTGCTGGTTTAAGACTATATTTAGCATATATGATGGGTCATCCAGGAAAAAAATTAACATTTATGGGATATGAATTTGCTCAATTTATAGAGTGGAGAGAATATGAAGAGCTAGAGTGGGACTTAATAGATAAATTTGAAATGCATAAACTAACACAAAATTATTGTAAATTTCTAAATAAGCTCTATAAGGAAAATAAGGCTTTATGGGAATTGGATTACGATAGTACTGGTTTTGAATGGATAGATGCTGATAATTCTAATCAAAGTATTTTTTCTTTCATTAGAAAGGGGAATAATATTGAAGATACATTAGTGTTTATATGTAATTTTACTCCCATAGTATATCATGACTTTAGAGTAGGGGTACCATATAATGCAAAATATAAAGAAATATTTAATTCTGATAATAAAGAGTTTGGAGGTTCTAATCAATTAAATGAAAAAATAATAGAATCTGAAGATATAAATTATCATAATAGGAAGTATTCTGTATCGTTAAAAATACCGCCTATGGCAGCAATAATATTATCGATAAGTGAGTTAAATGAAGATATTAATTTGATAGTAAGTAAAGAGATAATTTTAGAAAATAAGGATAAAAGTTAGCCTTAGAAAGGAGGGAATGAGATTGAATATTTTAATGGTTGCATCAGAAGCACATCCTTTTATTAAGACGGGAGGGTTGGGAGATGTAATAGGGGCTTTACCCAAAAGCTTAAAGAATTTAGGTATTGATATAAGAGTAATAATTCCTAATTATAGGGACATAAAAAAAGAAATTAAAGAAAATCTAAAATATATTAATAATTTTAATGTAAAAGTAGGGTGGAGAACTCAGTATTGTGGGATCTTAGAATATGAATATGAAGGAATAAAATTTTATTTACTAGATAACGAATATTATTTTAAAAGAAGTGGATTATATGGATATTATGATGATGGAGAGAAGTTTGCATTTTTTGATAGAGCTGTTTTGGAGTTTATAAAGCATATAGACTGGGTACCAGATATAATACATTGTAATGATTGGCAAACTGGAATGATTCCAGTACTTCATAAATTAGAATATATAAAAGAAGAGAAATTCAAAAATATGAAAACTATATTTTCAATTCATAATTTATTCTTTAAAGGTATATTTAGTAAGGAAGTACTGCCTGAGCTATTTGGATATGATTATGAACCTTTTAATAATGGTAGTTTAGAACTTTATGGAGCAGTAAGCTTTTTGAAGGGTGCAATTAATTATGCTGATAAAATTACTACAGTAAGTAAAAGCTATGCAGAGGAAATAAAGAATCCTGAATATGGAGAAGAGTTAGATGGACTTCTTAGATATAGAAGTTCTATATTAGAAGGTATAGTGAATGGAATAGATTATGAAGAATACAATCCAGAAGAGGATAGATATATATATTCTAGATATAATATGGACAATGTTCAAAGTAAATCAATCAATAAAGAGAAGTTACAAAAGGAATTAGGACTACCTATAAATAAAGAGGTAGCTATGATTGGTCTGGTATCTAGGTTAACACATCAAAAAGGATGTGACTTAATTATAAATATATTAGAAGAATTGTTAAAAGAGGAGGTTCAGGTCGTTATATTAGGAACTGGTGATAGTATGTATGAAGATGGATTTAAAAGTTTCCAAAATAGATATCCTAAGAAGGTTAGTACAAATATAATATTTAGTAATGAACTAGCGCATAAAATTTATGCAGCTTCTGATATGTTTTTAATGCCTTCATTGTTCGAACCCTGCGGTCTTGGACAACTAATAGCTCTTAGATATGGAAGTGTACCAATTGTAAGAGAAACAGGAGGATTAAAAGATACTGTAGTTCCTTATAATGAATATGAAGAAACAGGGAATGGGTTTGGATTTAAAAATTATAGATTCGATGAGCTCCTTAATATAACTAAATATGCATTAGAAATTTATAAAAATAAAGATAAATGGAATAACATTGCAAGACAAGCTATGAATTCTGATAATAGTTGGGAAAAATCTGCTATGGAATATATAAGGATATACAATGAATTATTATTTAATAATATAAATAAATAAAAAATGTTTAATTAATATTGGGAAAGAAGAGAGGGGATAAAGTATGGGGAAAAAAGAAATTGTAGCAATGATTTTAGCAGGGGGGCAAGGGTCTCGATTGGGGATATTAACTAAAGATATGGCAAAACCTGCAGTGCCTTTTGGAGGGAAGTATAGGATTATAGATTTCCCTTTAAGTAATTGTTCTAATTCAGGAATATATACTGTGGGGGTACTAACTCAATATAAGCCATTAGATCTAAATTCTCATATAGGTATAGGGGATCCATGGGATTTAGATAGAAGAGATGGGGGTGTATCTATATTACCGCCATATCAGGAGGAGAAAGGCGGAGATTGGTATAAAGGAACAGCTAATGCTATTTATCAAAATATAGAATATATAGATAGATTTGAGCCAGAATATGTTTTGATTTTATCAGGAGACCATATTTATAAAATGAATTACGATAGAATGCTAGATTTTCATAAGGAAAATAATGCAGATGCTACAATTGCAGTTATTGATGTTCCAATAGAGGAAGCAAGTAGATTTGGAATAATGAATACTAGGGAAGATAACTCAATATATGAATTTGAAGAAAAGCCAAAAGAGCCTAAAAGTACTAATGCATCTATGGGAATATATATTTTTAATTGGGGAGTTTTAAAAAAGTTCTTGAGGGGAGATGAAAGAAATAAAAATTCAAGTAATGATTTTGGAAAAGATATAATACCTAATATGTTGAATGAAGGAAAAAGATTAATAGCATATCCATTTAAAGGATATTGGAAAGATGTGGGAACTATTGAAAGCTTATGGGAAGCTAATATGGATTTGTTAAAGATAGATAATGATTTAAATTTATATGATAGTGATTGGAAGATATACTCACAGAACCAGGTTAGACCAGCACACTATATTGGAGAAGAGGCTAAAATAGTAAATTCTTTAGTTGTAGAAGGATGTATAATAAACAGTAAAATTGAAAATTCTGTATTATCTCAAGGTGTCTATATTGGACAAAATACAGTAGTTAAAGATTCAGTAATAATGACTAATGTACAAATAGGAGATAATGTTATTATAGAGAAATCAATAATTGGAAGTAACGCAATAATAAATAATAATTGTCATGTAGGAAATGGTAAAAGTATAGAAGTTATTGGTGCATACCAATACTTAATTAATGAGACTGACATAGATTTTAAGGAAATATGCTTAGATAGAGAAGTAATTAATCTTTAAGGGGGGAAATAAGAATGAATAATTGCTTAGGAATAATAAACTTAGATGAAAACCAAAGTAGAATGGGCGAGTTAGTAAGATATAGAACTTTGGCATCAGTACCTCTTTCTGCAAGATATAGAGTAATTGATTTTGTATTATCTAATATGGCTAATTCAGGAATAGAAGGAATAGGAATATTTACAGCAAATAAATCGAGATCATTAATAAACCATCTTACTAATGGTAGACCATGGGATCTACATAGAAAAAAAGATGGGCTTAGAGTATTCAACTTTGGAGATTATGATCCAAACTATGATGACGTTCATAATTTTTTAGATAATATAGAATTTATAGAACAAAGCAAAAAAGAATATGTATTAATAAGTCCATCATATATGATTTGTAATATAGATTATAATAAGGTTTTACAATATCATAAAAAATCTAAAAATGATATTACTATAATATATAAGGATGTAGATGATGCAAACAAAAAATTTCTGGAGTGTGAAGTAGTTAATATAGAAGATGATAATAGAGTAATTAGTATAGGTGAGAATATAGGAAGAGAGAAAAATGCAAAAATAAATATGGAAATGTATATCATGGAGACATATTTATTTATTAAAATTATACATGAATGCATAAAAACAGGAATCCATAGAAAAATAAAAAACTATATAGCATCAAAGCTTAGTGAATTTAAAGTTGGTGCATATAAGTTTAATGGATATTTGTCTTGTATAAATTCAATAAAATCTTATTTTGATACTAATTTAGATATATTAAATCAAGATATAAATAAAGAATTATTTTATAATTTAAAACCAATATATACAAAATCACAAGATGAGCCACCTACGCAATACACTGACATGAGCTTGGTATCAAATTCTATAATAGCAAATGGATCGTATATAGAAGGAGAAGTTAAAAATTGTATTATAGGAAGGCGAGTTGTTATAGGAAAAGGTGCAAAATTAGAAAACTGTGTAATAATGCAGAATAGTATAATTGGAGAAGAGGCAATAATGGATATGGTCATAGCAGATAAGGGAACAGTGGTTAATGGAAATCAACAAATTAGAGGAACTATAAATTATCCGGTAACAATACAAAGAACTAAGATAATTTAATAGTTAATGTTTCACAGAGCACATTTCACAGCTGCTTTCATTTTATAGGTTACGAGGAATATGTATCAGATAACAAGTATTAGGTTTAGACTATCATTAAAAATTAAGAAGGTTTTAATTTAGAAGAGCTTCAGCATATAAGCATTCATATTAAGTTTAAATGTAAATGAGGTCAACTTAACTAAGTATTTAATATTTGCTATTTGAAACTTAGAAGTCAATCTATATAAAGATAAAATTTATTTTAAATAAATTAGGCTTTCACTGATATATTTATTAATTATTTTTATAAAAAGACCTAATATATGTTCCAATTCCCTTATCTTAAAAGCATAAATTGTGAATTGTGCACTGTAAATTTAATAAAATTGTTTCATAATTTCAAACAAAGCCTCCTGGTGTGTCAATAGTACTATATTTTAGAAATAATGAGATTTAATAAGTATATAGAGAATAATATAAGATAAATAGTATATTTTGTAGAAAAAAGTCTTATTATAGGTGGTACTATTAATAACGTTCCAACGAGGAACAGCTAAATTAAAAGAATTATTAGAAATAATAAAAATAATTGACAATAATAGATTTTAATAGTAAGATAAGAAAGTCGCTTGAGAGCGATGAAGAAAAT
>JAQCTH010000102.1:7745-9600 GCA_027686065.1 Clostridiaceae bacterium AF10-41 | reverse complement strand
GCAAGGGGTCAAGGGTTCGAATCCCTTTACCTCCACCAAAGAAGTTATGTTTTATCATAGCTTCTTTTTTTTTATTAAATTTTAAGCATTAGTCATATTATATATTTTTAAATAATAGTATGATTATGTATATATGTACCAAATGTCGAAAAAGTTTTAAATTTTTCTAAAATTTTAATTAGGAATAAACTGAAAAATCATATATAATTAATATATGATATCAAATGTAAAAGTTTTAAGGTCTTATCCTTAGATGGGGAGTGTTGTTATGGGTAAGAAGGATGATTTAGAGCAAAGATTAATAAAATTGAAATTAGAAAAAAGAGAGCTTGTATTAGCTGGTAAGAATACAGGCAAGATAGACGAGCTTATAAAAGAAGTAGAAGTGGCATTAAAAGAATTAAATGAATTTTGTAATAGTTAAAATATTTAATGGATCTAAATAATTAAATTTAGATCCATTTTACTTTTTAAGATATATGTATATAAAATTAATATAAATAATACGAATAAAGTAATTGATTTAATCATATTAAATTTGTAGGGAGATAATCTCTTTAAATAAGGAGGATGGATTAGGAAATGATAAGAACTTTTGTATGTGAAAAAGAGGGATGTAGTGGAAATAAATTTTTTCTTGAGAGTGAAGAAGATAAATTACATTTAATTTGTGCTTATTGTAAATCTAAATATGATATCGATGTATCTACT
This sequence comes from Clostridiaceae bacterium AF10-41, assembly GCA_027686065.1. Classification (GTDB taxonomy): domain Bacteria; phylum Bacillota; class Clostridia; order Clostridiales; family Clostridiaceae; genus Clostridium. The sequence continues at coordinate 8,889 of JAQCTH010000102.1, read as the reverse complement.
CAAGACTTTACGATGTTACCTAATTGTTCAAATTGTAATAATGATACATTTAAAATATTTAGAGATATAGAAAATAAAAGTATGTATGCTAAATGTTCTAAATGTGGATCTGTTCCAGAAAGAATTTATATAGACTCAGATGGAATTCAGGTTTCATATGAAGCTAAGTTATTAAATGATATAAAGCAAATAATGAATTTAGTGGAACAAAGAATATATAATCTAGAGGTAAATGTTAAGGATTTAGAGAGAGGTCAAAGTATGCTAGAACAATCATTAGCATATATTAATAGATATTTAGTTGAGAAGGATTGATATTAAAAGTTTACTATATAGTTATGAATATGATATGCAAAAGCTTACTAACTTAATGTATAATAGTTATATATAATCATTATACATAAGGAGAGGTTTATGAATAAAAACAAAAAGATAATGTCATGGATAATGCTATTAATATGGATGAGCATAATATTTTACATGTCGCATCAACCAGGAGATGTTTCTAGCGGTCAAAGTGATTTGGTGGTAAAAGTACTTAGTTTTATAGGAATAGAATTAAATGAATATTTTGGTGAGATTACTACCCTTATAGTTAGAAAGGTAGCTCACTTTTCTGAATATCTAATATTATTTTTATTAACTTGTAATGTTGGTAAGTTTTATATTGAAAATAAAAAAAATATGATGTATTCAATTGTATTTGTATTTATATATGCATGCACTGATGAAATACATCAATATTTTATTCCAGGAAGAAGTATGGCATTTAAAGATGTCTTAATAGACACATCTGGAGCTATTATTGGATATTTAGTAATAAAATTAATAAAAGCAATTAAGACTAAAAAAAATTGATTTAGGATATTCAGCAATGAATGTCCTTTTTTAGTTTAGAAAGTAAATTTATACAATAAGATATGGAAGTGGTATAATTATATATTATATTTAAATTAAAAAGGAGCTTAGTTATTTAATGGATAAATTTATAAAGTTTGGTTTAGTAGGAGTATTAAATACATTAATACAGATACTAATATTTAATATTCTTCAAATTATTAATTTTGATCTAGTTCTAGCTAATTCAATAGGATACTTATTTGGAATGATTAACAGTTACCTGTGGAATAATATATGGGTTTTT
>JAQCTH010000102.1:0-7735 GCA_027686065.1 Clostridiaceae bacterium AF10-41 | reverse complement strand
ATATTTACTATGAGTATAAATTTTCTAGGAAACAAATTATGGACATTTAAAAAAGAAAATATTTAAATAAATATTTGGCTAAATATGATTATATACAAATAGATATGTTAAAAATTAAGATGACAGTAAGTGTAGCTATAATATCTAGATAGGTACACTTTTTGTACTTATTTTTATAATTACTGAATAAAGATAAATATAAGATAGAACAATGATTAATAATCTGAATATTCTGGAAAATTAAAAAAGTTTATGTTATTCTATAATTAATAAAATAGATTAAAACCTGCACTTAAGATGGATTTATTAAAAATATAACCACAGATTTAAAATTTATAAACATAAGAATTTTCCAATAATGATAATTGAAAAAATTATTTAGATTTTAAATGAAAGGTAGGTGAATCATAATATTTAATTAAATATTATGAAATAGGATGAAAAATTACACAATAAAAAATTTGAGAAATATTGGTCTCATTGGTCATGGAGCAGCAGGAAAAACTTCACTAGTAGAAGCATTATTATTTAATACTGGAAATACTGATAGGTTAGGGAAAATAGAAGATGGAACCACAGTAACAGATTTCGATCAGGAAGAAAAAAAGAGAGGTATTTCTCTTTCAGTCTCTATAGCTCCAATAGAAGTAAATGAAACAAAAATAAATTTAGTAGATATACCTGGGTATTTTGATTTTTATGGAGAACTTATACAAGGTATGAGAGCTGTAGATGTAGCGACTATAGTTGTATGTGGAGTATCAGGTGTTCAAGTTGGAACCGAAAAGGCCTGGGACTATTGTAATAAGATAAAGTTACCAAGAACATTTTTCATAAATAAATTAGATAGAGAAAACTCAGATTTTGATAAAACATTAGCTCAGCTAAAAGAGAAGTTTGGAATAAGTGTTGTACCAATTCAATATCCATTAGGGGCAGAAGATAATTTTAGAGGCGTGATTAATGTTATATCAAGAAGAGTTAGAATTCATGATGCAAAAAGCAATAAAATTCAAGAAATGGAAGTTCCAGAAGAACTTACAGAAAAAATAGATGAGTGTAAAAGAATGATTATGGAAGCAGTAGCAGAGACTAATGAAGAGCTCTTAGATAAATACTTCAGTGAAGGAGAACTAAGCGATGAAGAAATTTATAATGGACTTATAGAAGGGTGTGCTAATGGAGAAATAGCACCAGTTATGTGTGGAAGTGCTTCAAAGGTTATAGGAATGAAATGCTTTTTAGAGGATGTAGTAGAATGTTTTCCATCACCTAAATATTCAATTCCACAAAAGGCAGTATTGATGCAAAATAGTGAAGAGGTTTTCATAAAACTAGATGAAGATAAGCCATTTTCTGCATTAGTATTTAAAACTATAGCAGATCCATTTGTTGGTAAGATATCTTTATTTAGAGTTATAACAGGAAAATTATCTAATGAAATTAATGTTATAAATAGTAATAAGGATAAACCCGAAAAGTTAGCAAATATATTCTTTATGAAGGGTAAAAATCAGATATCGACAAGAGAAGTTGTGGCAGGAGATATAGCTGCTGTTGCTAAGTTACAGTATACGGAAACAGGGGATACGTTGTGTGATATAAACAATAAAATTATATATGATAAAATGAACTTTACAAAACCATCAATGTCAATGGCGGTAGTACCAAAAACCAAGGGAGATGAAGATAAGATATCTAGCTCTCTTCAAAGACTGTTAGAAGAGGATCCTACATTTACAATTTCAAGGGATACTGAAAATGCAGAAACAATAATATCTGGTATCGGAGAAACTCATTTAGATGTAATAGCAAGTAAATTGAAAAATAAGTTTGGGGCAGAAGTAATTTTAAGGCTTCCTAAGATACCATATAGAGAAACCATAAAGGGAATTGCAGATGTTCAAGGTAAACATAAAAAGCAATCTGGAGGGCATGGACAATATGGAGATGTAAAAATAAAATTTGAGCCAAGAAAAGATGGAGAAAGTGAATTAGAATTTATAGATAATGTAGTAGGTGGAGTTGTTCCAAGAAACTTTATACCAGCTGTAGAAAAAGGGCTTAGAGAATGTATAGAAAAGGGTGTTCTAGCAGGATATCCTGTTGTTGGATTAAAGGCAACATTACATGATGGTTCATACCATCCAGTAGATTCATCTGAAATGGCCTTTAAGATGGCAACATCCATTGCATATAAAAAGGGGTTAGAACAAGCAAAATCAATTTTATTAGAACCAATTATGCATGTTGAGATATTGGTACCAGATGAATATATGGGAGATATAATAGGTGATGTCAATAAAAGAAGAGGTAGGGTTTTAGGAATGGAACCAGATGGAAACTTACAAAAAATCATTTCAGAAATACCTTTGTCAGAAATGTTTAAGTATCCGACTGATTTACGTTCAATGACTCAGGCAAGAGGAAGCTTTACTAGCGAGTTTGAAAGATATGAAGAGATTCCAGAATTAGAAGCTAAAAAAATAATAGAAGAAGTTAGAAAAAATTAACTATAGGCATAGTGAATAAATAAAGGATTATTAAGAAAAAATAATATAAAATAGATATAAATGTTACGGAGGAAGTCCTATACAAAAGATAAATATAGGAGGTACACTATGCCAGATTATAAAATGGATATAAACGGAGGACTAGGACTTAGTGAATATAGTAATATATTTGACTATATGGGAGTTGTAGATAAAAATGATAATTTTACAATAACATTAGATAGTGTTGATAAAAATAATATAAAAATTATAACCTCTATGCTTAAAGACAGTAATTTTTCTATTTTAGAAGAAGGTATAAATCAAAGAGGTGAATATTATATTAATGCTAACAAATATAAGTAAATATAAGGCTATTAATCTATTGATTAGTAGCCTTTAATAATTTATGGTAAAATATTTATATAAAATATAAGTATTGAATAGGAGGAGAAAGTGAGGAAATGAAAGCAGAAATAATAGCTGTAGGAACAGAAATATTATTAGGAGATATAATTAATACAAATTCACAATTTTTGGCTAAAGAGTTAGCAATTCTAGGGATAGATGTATATCATCAAAGTGTGGTTGGTGATAATGAAGATAGAATTCTTAATTCATTTAAAGAGGCTTTTGATAGATGTGATTTAGTTATTACTACAGGGGGATTAGGACCAACTCAAGATGATTTAACAAAAGAATTAGGAGCTAAATTTTTCAAAAAGAAGTTAATACTTCATGAGCCATCTTTAAAATGGATAAAAACATATTTAGATATGAAAGATGAAGCTGTAGTAGAAGCTAATAAAAAGCAAGCATATTTTCCTGAAGAATCTATAATCTTACCTAATCCTAATGGTACAGCGCCAGGATGTATTATATCAGTAAATGATAAGAGTCTAATAATCTTACCTGGGCCACCAAGAGAAATGAAACCTATGTTTAATGATCATGTAGTAAAATATTTAGAAAATATAACTGGCAAAGTTATAAAATCTAAAACTCTAAGATTATTTGGAATAGGTGAAAGTTTAATGGCTCAGAGATTGAGCAATTTAATAGAAAATAGTACAAATCCTACAGTGGCCCCTTATGCCAAAGATGTTGATGTTACTTTAAGAATAACTGCAAAAGGAAATAGTGAAGATGAATGCAATAATTTAATAAATCCTGTATGTGCGGAAATAAAAGAAACCCTTTATGAATATATATATGGAGAAGATGATGAATCATTAGAGTTTGTTGTTTCTAAAATGTTATGTGATAGGAAATTAAGTATTTCTACCATTGAGTCATGTACAGGTGGAATGGTGGCAGCAAGTTTAATATCATATCCAGGAATATCCGATGTATTTAAAGAAGGAGCAATAACTTATTCAAATGAATCAAAGATTAAGAGAGCAGGAGTTAAAGAAGAGACACTAGATAAGTATGGTGCTGTGAGTGAGGAAGTTGCAAGGGAAATGGCGGAAGGTATTGCGAAATCAACTAATACGGATATAGCAATATCAACCACAGGCATAGCAGGACCTGGTGGTGGGACAGATGAAAAGCCTATTGGATTAGTTTATGTAGGAATATTTATAAAAGGTGATATTCTTATAAAGAAATTTAATTTTTCAGGAAGTAGAGAACGTATAAGAAGAAAAACTACGATGAACGCATTGAATATTTTAAGAAAAGAAATTATAAAATTGACTAAATAAGGGGGAATAAAATAATCTCCTTAGATACATTTAAGTAAGAAAGGAGATTATTTTTGTATATAAATAAAATGGGGGAGAGGCGATTAACTGTGGAAGCCTTCTCGCTTCATTATAATTATGTCCCTTAAGATATAAACTTATACATTAATATTTATAATAAACAATAAGATATATATATAATTTAGGATAAGGTTTAATACAACAATATATTTATATATCTTAAATAACTAGTAATTAAATACTATACACAAGGAGATAAATATGAAAAAAATTTTTAAGGTGAATTTATATTTTTTAATCATACTAATAATAGAAATATTAGCTCCATTACTTTTAAGGCCTTTTTATATTAAAATTGGATTATTGGATACAAGGCTAATACTTCTTTTTAATCACCTAATACTATTCTTATTACCAGCAATAATATATTTATTATTAACAAAATCATCATTTAAAGAAACTTTAAAGTTCAATAAGTTAGAATGGAAAAATATTTTGTTAATTATATTATTAGCATTTATAGTTCAACCTATAATGACTTTTTTTTCTCTAATTTCTACGTTTTTTTTTAATAATGAAATTGGAGCCTTCATTACAGAAATAACATCAACACCTTATTTATTATTATTAGCACTTGTTGCGCTCCTACCTGCGATAACTGAAGAAATTACAATAAGGGGAATAGTACTTTCTGGATATGACAATAAGAATAAGTATGTTGCAGCAATAATAACGGGTTTGTTTTTTGGAATCCTACACTTAGATCCACAACAGTTTTTATATGCTACAGTATTAGGATTTATAATGGCATTAGTAGTAAGAATAACTAACAGTATCTTTGCATCTATGATAATACACTTTATAGTTAATGGTACATCCGTAACTATGGCAAAGATAGCTAATTATGTTACAAAGGTATTATCAATTAGTAATGAAACTACAGAACTTACACTAAAAAGCATTTCATCCTCAGAAAAGATATCATTAGTAATAATATATGGATCTATAGCGATAATTTTTGCAGCTATTTCATTTGGAATAATATATGCATTAGAAAAGATAAATAATAAAAGAAAAGTAGAAGAAACGGATGTTTCTACAGTAGTATGCAATAATAAAAATGAAAAAATAATAAATATTCCATTTATTCTTTCAATAATATTATATGTATTTATTATGATTAGAACTGTATAAGATGCAATAAAAATGAATCTATAGAATATATACTTTTTTATGAGTTTATATTTTATAGATTCATTTATAGATTTAATCTGATTTAATTAAAGAAGAGGATTCGCTAGAAAATATAGAAATATCTTTAGAATTAATCCATCCTCTACAATTTATACAATTGTCTATGGGTAAGTTTACATAATACCAAGTTTGACTATTTATTTCAGCTGAATCTAATATTATAACTTCCATACGAATATTAGTTTTTCTAAGTATTTGAGATGAATCTATAGGTGCTATATACAGCTTAGAATCAATATCAATTATTCCGCTTTTATAAGAAGGATTAATAAATCTTATAGATAAATTATTCTCAGGTCTTTTAAAAGTATCATATTTATTTCTTATAATGTTATATTGATTTGAAGTTATCATTAATTGTTTTTTTATTAAAGATAGCCGTCTATCATAATAAAGATAAGTAGCTACTAATAATACTATAAGTAAGATAAATAATATATATTTCATGGTACACTCCTGATAATACTATAATTTATTATATTTATATAAATTTATAAAAATAACTTAAATCACTAAATATATTAAGTTATAAAATAAAATCAATAAAAACGTTGACATATCATAAAAAATTTTATAAAATATAATTCGTTAAGGCTCGATAGCTCAGTCGGTAGAGCAGAGGACTGAAAATCCTCGTGTCCCTGGTTCGATTCCTGGTCGAGCCACCAGGAAAACTAACTAATTTCACTTAGTTAGTTTTTTTTATGCAAAAATATGTTCATATAAAAGTAACTATTATCTCTAATTAACTTAAAACACAAGAAACATGAAGTGATTAAAAAAACAGAATAAAAAAGTAGAGAATACCTCTTTACAAGTTAATTATAATGATGTAAAATATTACTATAATTAATTTTACTTTAAGTTTTAGTTAAGAAATATTTAAGAAGTAACTATTAAAATAGAGATAATAGATATTTTAATGTTGTTATTTTAATTAAATAAGTTTACTAAGTATTTAAGAGTATTCTACTTTTAAATTATAAGATTATTAATTGAGATATGAGTATTAAAAAAAGAAATTTAATTAAGAGGGGTGTTTAGGTTGGAAAAGTTAATTTTATCGGATGAAGATTATGATTATTTGGCAAAGGGAATAGCAATAGGTGCTGGAATAGGTATATTCGCAGGGGTTTTTATAGACAATATAATATTAACCTTTTCAGCAGGCGCTGTAATGGGAATAATATTTTCGATAGGATATTCATTTTATAAAAAATATAAGAATAAAAATAAATAAAAAAGGCATAGCGGTTTATGCCTTTTTTATTTATATATTTTCTATTTGCCAGTTTATAGGTAATATATTAATTGACTTCAAAAATTCATTTGTTTTAGAAAATGGTTTACTTCCAAGAAAGCCTCTATAGGCAGATAATGGACTAGGGTGAGGAGAAGTAATTATAAAGTGATGTCTGTTTGTTATAAGATTTTTTTTTATTATGGCAGGGTTTCCCCATAAAATAAATACTATGGGCTCTTTTCTTTCATTAAGTAATGATATGATCTTATCAGTTAGTACTTCCCATCCCATGTTTTTATGAGAATTAGCTTCATGAGCCCTAACTGTTAAAACCGTGTTTAATAGTAAAACTCCTTGATCAGCCCAACTTTTTAAAAACCCATTATTAGGTATGTAACAACCTAAGTCATCATTAAGTTCTTTGTAGATATTCATTAATGATGGTGGAATTTTTACTCCTTTATTAACAGAAAAAGATAAACCATGCGCTTGGTCTGGACCATGATATGGATCTTGACCTAGAATAACAACTTTAACATCTTTAAAAGCAGTAAACTTTAATGCGTTAAAAATATTATACATATCAGGATAAATAGTTTTTGTTTTATATTCAGATACTAGAAATTTTCTAAGGTTTTGATAATAGTCTTTATCGAACTCATCTTGTAATAATTCCTGCCAATCGTTATTTAATATGTTTTTCAAAAAAAATCACCTCCATAATAAATAATTATATATATTATTATGTATTAAAGAAAGAAAAATACTATATATAATTAGAAACTTCAACAAAAACGCTCCCTAGAATATCTTTATGAGTAATTAAGAATAAATAAAAGAATAATAAAGAAAATAAGGTATAAGTATGAATAAAATAGATAAATATAGAAATACTAAACGAGAGGAACATGATATTATGTAACTCGTCACTTATGAAGTCGATAAGTTAAACAGCTGCTAAAAAAACAAAAAAAGACTGTTGACAAGGCAATACAGAAGTGATAAGATAATGAAGTCGCTTAAGGGCGATGAAGAAAATG
>JAQCTH010000101.1 GCA_027686065.1 Clostridiaceae bacterium AF10-41 | reverse complement strand
TATCATCTTTTGAAGTTTACACAGACTATTTTACACTCTCCAAAAAATGGAAAAAAATACACTATGAATTTTGTTTCATAGTGTATTTTTTAGCTTTAAATTATTTATTATGATTTAGGTATAATACTAATTACTTACTAAAACTATTATTTAGTTTCTTGTTTTGCATATATTTCTTCATAAGTTTTTTGTTCGTTATTCATATTTTTAACTATTTCTTCTGATTTTTCTCTTCTACATTTCTTATTTAGCATGCATGCTAATCCATCCATGTACAACACCCCTTTAAATCTTCTTTTTCTTTAATGTTAGTATACTATATTATAATCAATTTATCAACAAAAGTTACTAAATAATAATTGTTATTATTATATCAAGGTTGATAATTATTAAATTATCAATATAATGCAAATTTTATATTCTGTATTAAAAAAATTCCTATAAATTTATTTTGAAATTATGGAGATCATTAATTCAAATATAAAATATCTTTTATTTATTAATAAATCTTATAATAAAGTTTTTAGTATTTTTAGTATTTCAAATTATAGAAATTTTATTCAAATATTTATTTGGTAACAAATTTTAATGATTTATATATAATATATTTTAAATTAATAAATTTAAATTAGGAAATGCAAATAAAAATATTCATCTAAAATATTTTGTCATATATAAAGTATGGAGATGAATATATTTTAGTAAAAGGGGGGGAGTAAATGAACTTTGAAGAATTTATAAAAAGTGATAGAGAAAGCAGAAATAAAGAAAAGTTTGAAGGAACATTCCTTGATTATTTAGAAATAATAAAAGAGAACCCAGATATAGCTAAGCTTTCACATAAGCGAATTTATGATATGGTAGTTAGCAAGGGGATAGAAGTGCTAAAGGGCGAAGAGAACCCTAAAGTTAAGAAGATATATGGAAATGAATCTATAAGAAAATATGGGTTTTTTAAGGATGATTTTTTTGGTATTGATAAAGTTATAATGAAGCTTGTGAATTATTTGCACTCAGCTTCAATGAATGCTGAAGAATCTAGACAGGTTTTATACTTAGTTGGTCCAGTTGGAGCAGGTAAGTCATCTCTTGTAGAAGTTTTAAAAAAAGCATTAGTAGATTGTGCTCCTATATATTCATTAAAAGGATGTCCAATGCATGAAGAACCATTACATTTAATACCTAAGCATTTAAGACCAAAATTTGAAGAATTATTAGGTGTAAAAATAGAAGGGGATTTATGTCCAGTTTGTAAGTATAAGCTGCTTAATAATTTAGATGGAGAATATGAAAAGTTCCCAGTTGAAAGAAAGGGATTTTCTATTAGATCTAGAAAAGGAATTGGAGTTGTCCCACCAGTAGATCCTAATAATCAAGATACATCAATACTAACAGGATCAATTGATATTTCTAAAATGGATATGTATTCAGAAGATGATCCAAGGATATTTTCATTAAATGGAGCATTTAATGTAGGAAATAGAGGATTAGTGGAATTTATAGAAGTATTTAAAAATGATGTGGAATATCTCCATACAATAATTACAGCAACACAAGAAAAATCTATTCCATCACCAGGTAAGGGGTCTATGATTTACTTTGATGGACTTATAATAGCACATTCAAATGAAGCTGAATGGAATAAGTTCAAGTCAGATCATACTAATGAAGCTATCTTAGATAGAATTGTAAAAATAGAAGTTCCATATTGTTTAGAACTTGATGAAGAAGTAAAGATATATGAAAAAATATTAAAAAGAAGTAATTTTAATGCCCATATAGCACCACATACAATAGAAATTGCGGCTATGTTTGCTATTCTTTCAAGATTAGCTCCATCTGCTAAGGTAGATCCAATAACAAAACTTAAAATTTATAATGGGGAAGATATAGTTGAAAAAGGTGGGACTAAGAGAATTGATATAAATGAATTAAGAGAAGAAGCAGGTTCATACGAAGGTATGAAAGGTATAAGTACACGATTTATTATTAAGGCAATAGATAATGCTTTATCTAGCTCAGAGCATAACTGTATAAATCCATTAAGCATAATGGAAAGTATAATAAAATCAGTTAAGGAAATGGATATAGCGGTTGAAGATAAGAAAAAATACCTTGGTTTTATGCAAGATACTATAAGAAAGGAATATAATAAAATTCTTGAAAAAGAAATTACAAAAGCATTTATTCATTCCTTTAGAGAACAGGCTGAAAGTTTATTTGATAACTATATAGATAATGCAGAAGCCTTTGTAAATAAGAGCAAAATTAAGGATATATCTACCGGTGAAGAATTAAATCCAGATGAAGAATTTATGAGAAGTATAGAAGAGCAAATTGGGGTTTCAGAAAATTCATGTAAGGGATTTAGAGCAGATGTTACTTCATATATGTTCTATTTAATTAGAAATGGAAGCAAAATAGATTATACATCTTATGAACCTTTAAAAGAAGCTATAGAAAAGAAACTGATGGCATCTGTTAAGGATCTTTCAAGAATAATAACTAAATCTAGAGTTAGAGATACAGAACAAGCTGAAAAATATAACTCTATGGTTGAGGAAATGCAAAATAATGGATACTGCTTATATTGTTGTGATGTCATATTAAAATATGCTGCAAACAACTTGTGGAAGGATTGATAAAAATGGCAATCTTTAGAGACAGTGCAGATAATCCATTAGAGCATGATAGATCCATAGAAGATAGAAGAAGGCATAGGCAATTAGTAGAAAAGTCCATAAAGGAAAATTTGGGAGATATTCTTTCAGAGGAAAGTATAATTGGGGAAAGTAAAAATAAGAAGTTTAAAATTCCAATTAGGGGTATAAAAGAATATCAATTTGTATTTGGACGAAATAATAAGGGGGTTGCCACAGGAGTCGGAAGTGAGAGGCGTGGAGATAAGATTTCAGATGGAAGTCAGGGATCTGGAAAGAATGGGAATAAAGGAGCAGGAAATTCTCCAGGGGATGATGTCTATGAAACTGAAATAACAATGGAAGAGCTTATGGATTATATTATAGAGGATCTAGAGCTTCCTAATTTGGATAGGAAAAAATACTCTGAAATAATAACTGAAAGTGCAGGGAGAAAGCGTGGATATCAAAGATATGGAATAAATCCAAGGCTTGCAAAGAAAAAGACAGTTATAGCAAAAATGGCAAGGAAGCAAGGGAAAAAGAGAGCTTTATTAGAAGAGGGGTTAAACACTAAAATAGCTAGATTTCCTTTTAGAGAAGAGGATCTTAGGTATTACAAGGTTAAAAAGAAACCTAAAAAAGAAAGCAATGCGGTAATGATATTTATCATGGATGTATCAGGATCTATGGATAGCAGTAAAAAGTATTTAGCAAGGTCACTATTCTTTGTTTTATCTAGATTTATAAGAAGAAAATATAATAATATAGCTTTTGAATTTATATCGCATACAACAGTTGCAAAAAGAGTAAATGAATATGAATTTTTCCATAAAGCAGAATCAGGAGGAACCTATATTTCAAGTGGTCTTAATGTAGCTTTAAATTTAATTTCCCAAAAGTATCCACCAGAAATGTGGAATATTTATCCTATATATGCTAGTGATGGGGATAACTGGAGTGAAGATAACGAAAGAGCTATGAAATCTGTAAGAGATTTATGTGAAGTAAGCAATATGTTTGGATATGCAGAGCTATTACCTTCCACTTATTCTACAACAATGTACTATAGATTTAATAAAGAAATAAATTATAAAAATTTTGTTTCTGTAATAGTAAAAGAAAAGAAGGATTTATGGGATGCATTGAAGATAATGTTATCTAAAGAGCTAAAGGAGGAATAGCTATGGAATACAATGTGAGTACTTTAGAAGCTTGGAATGAAATTATTGAAGCAAAGGCAAGGGAGTTTGGACTAAATTTTTATCCGCAGGAGTTTGAAATAATAGGGTTTAATGAAATGTTAGGATATGAGGCATATGTTGGTATGCCTTCTAAATATCCTCATTGGAGTTATGGAAAAGCATATGATAAAAATAAAACCTTATATTCATTAAATATGACTGGATTAGCTTATGAAATGGTAATAAACTCAAATCCTTGTCTTGCATATTTGATGAGAGAAAATACACTACTTCTACAAATACTAACAATGGCACATGTTTATGGTCACAATGATTTCTTTGCAAATAATAGAATGTTTGTAGAAGGAACTAATGCCAAAGGTGCATTAGAGATGTTTAAGTTAGATGCAGAAATAATTAGAGGGTATATTAATGACCCAAGTATAGGATATGAAAAAGTTGAAAAAATACTAGATGCAGCTCATGCAATTAAATTTCAAATACCTAGAGTTGTTGGAATAAAGGAATTAAGTAGTGAAGAGATAAAAGAAAATCTAATTGAAGATTATTATCTAAAAAAAGAAAATAGAGGGATATTAGAGGAAAATAAGGACATTCCATTTCCTAATATATCCAAAATACCAGTAGAGCCATGTGATGATGTTATTGGATTTATAATTAAATATAGTTCTTTAGAAGAATGGGAAAAAAATATATTAAGAATAGTAAAAAGAGAAACTAAATACTTTATGCCACAAATAGAGACAAAAATAATGAATGAAGGTTGGGCAAGCTTTTGGCATTATAATATATTAAAAGAGCTAGATCTTGAGGAAGGATTACATTTTGAATTTCTAAAAAGACATAATGATGTTGTAGCACCTATTGTAGGAGGATTAAATCCTTATTATATAGGATTTAAAGTATTCCAAGATATTGAAAGAAGATACGGACGAGATAAGATTTTTGAGGTTAGAAAATTAGAGCGAGATAGTTCATTTTTAAGGAGGTATTTAACTCAAGAGCTTTGTGAAGATCTTAATTTATTTCAATATGCTAAAAAAAGTTTTGATTACGTAATTGAAGAAGTACCAGATGAAATTGGCTGGAAGCAAATAAGAGATTACTTAGCAGATACTTGTGGTGTTGCATCAATTCCATATATAAGGGTTACTGATTTAAATAAAAGGGATTTAAGCATAACATTAGAACATTTCTTCGATGGGCGTGAGCTTGAAATGTCATATGCAAAAGAAACCTTAAAATATGTTCAAGACTTATGGGGGCATAAGGTGACTTTAATAACCAAAACAAAAGAAGGTAAAAGTGTAGAAATAGTTTGTAATGAAGACAGAAAAATATTTATTAATTAAAGTAAGTTCTAAATTGCAAATAAAGGCTACGATAAATAGATATGTTTCATAAGCTAAATATCTACGAAAAGGAGTACTAGTCTCGGAGAACTACTATGCCAAGAGTTTTGGTTAAACTTGCTGCGCTTAGACAAACCAACAACACTAAGGCATAGTAGTTCTTCCTTCACCAAATACTTCTTCCTTCACCAAATACTTCTAGTTTCTCGTTATATGCTTATTTTACCGTCTATTTACCTTCGCCAACTCATATTAATAATTTAAATTAATAATAAATTAAGTTATTAGTAAAAAATAATTGAGGAGGGGCATTAAAATTTAGTTAAGCGTAGCAGACTATAATTGAGTTTGCTAACTGTTAACTGTTACCTAAGAAGCTTACTTCGCAAAATAAATCTAAAGTTTACATTTAGCATTTGTTACCTGATACCTGTTCCCTGTTATCTAAAAAAATAAAAACAACTATGCACTGTGCCTTGTGAACTATGAACTGAAAAATGCTTCGCAAAATATTACATAAGGTCACATTTAAATGATATAGTGCATAAAATATAAGCGTATAAAGTTTTAGGAGAGAAGAATGGAACTAAAAGGAAGTAGAACAGAACAAAATTTATATAAGACATTTGCAGGTGAATCAAGAGCAAGAAGTAGATACAATTTATACGCTGAAAGAGCAAGATTAGATGGCTACCAATGGGTAGGAGCAATATTCGATGAAATAGCAAATAATGAATTAGCTCATGCAAGAGAAGTGTATGGAAAATTTTTGAATTTGGTAATATGTACAAAGAACAATTTGGAAGATTGTATTTTAGGAGAAAGATCAGAATATGAAGGTATTTACAAGAAATACGAAGAAGAGGCGAGAGCAGAGGGATTTACTGAAATAGCTGATTTTTATAAGGAATTAGCAGAAACAGAAGAAAATCATGCAGAAACTTTTAAAGTTCTATATGACAGGATTGAAGATGGGACAATGTTTAAAGGACCAAAAGGATCATTATGGGTATGTATGAATTGTGGATATGTGCATGAAGGTGAAGAGGCTCCAATAATCTGTCCACTATGTAAATATCCTAGAGCTTATTATAAACCATATTATAAGATCAGCAATGATTAAGGAGGATAATATAGTGTTTATATCAATACCAAAAGAATTTTTTGTTCCCGTATTGTTTAATGAAGAATTTAGATATAATTTTGAATCTAATACTATGGATTATGAAACTGAAAGTGAAATAAAAGAAGAGCAAGTTGAAAGTTGTAGATGGAGATTAGCAGACAAAGAAGATTCTGTAGAAGCTTATCATGGAAATGAAACAGAAGAAATACAAGAAGAGGAGATTCAAAACATAGAAGATAAAGTCATGGAGGAAAAGATAGCAAGTTACATGAAAGCATTTATGATATATATTGCTGCTCTTGAAGAGAGTTGTGAAGGGAAAAATAAAGAGGAAGAATTAAAGAAGTCAAATGAATATGCAAATAGATTTAGAAAAATATATGATGAATATAAAAAGATAATTTCAGAAATTAAAGAACCTTTAAGTGATGTTGATAAGGAGAGCTTAGTAAATTACTATATGGGAGAGTTTGAAGCAATGTATCAAGAACATTTAGGTTCATTAAAATGCAAAGAAGAGGATTATGAATATATAAGTAGAGCAATAGAGGAAGTTCTAGAAGAAACAAGAAAGATATTAAAAGAAAGCATAGATGCTTTAAATGATGAAATTATACGTAAACAAAAGAATCAAAAATTAGAAGACAGATTTAAATATGCATCTGAAATTTATAACAAAATAGATGATGAATTTTCAAGTGAATCCATAGAAATGGAAGCAGAAAAAAACAAAAATAATATATAAGTTTAGCATATATTACCTTACAGAATAGAGAGAGGTGATTAATTGCAATATAGAAGTTTAATTAAATCTCATTATAATGAAATTAATAATCTAACCAATCTACTTAATTCTATGGTGAATTCATATAGGCTTTTAGTAGGAGGAGCAAATGAACTAAATAATATATCAGAAGCAAAAAAAAGTCAGGTTAAAGAAGCTATAAAAAGAGCTGATGATTTAGGAGAAATAATAGATGAAATAATTAAGACTCTTGATGAATGCAGTGCATCTTATACAAAGTATTGTAAGATTAAAAAACAATATGTTGATGAAAAAACAAATAAAGATAATATATTGACAGAGATCGATTATGAAATACAATTCAATAATTCAGAAAGAGAAGATGAGGAATAAATTATTCTAAAAAAGCTATTTCAAATGTATTTGAAATAGCTTTAGATTTTAATTTCACTATTATAATTTTTTAAGTTTAAAAGTACTAACCATAAGATAAGCGCCAAGGATTAAAAGAACAATTGGAATCCATGGTGTTATTTTATAATTTAATGTAAAAAATACAAATACAGCTATAAAGCTTCCTGCGATAGTTATAGGAATTCCAGTATAAACACCATCAAAAGAAGATGTGTTATATCTAGCCAATCTGAAAGCTCCACATATAGGAAATGCTAATAAAACAGCAAAGCCTATAATTCCAGCTGGACCTACTTTTTCTAAATCATACATTAAAAATGTAAGAATAGATGGGGCTACTCCAAAAGATACTAAATCAGCTAGAGAATCTAATTCTTTTCCAAGCTCACTTGTAACATTTAACCATCTAGCTATTCTTCCATCATATCTATCTACAAGTGCTGCTATTATTATAAAGAAGCAAGCAAATAAATAATTTTTTTCAAATGTGTATAAAATAGATATTATACCACATGATAAATTAATGAATGTAAAAATATTTGGAATACAACTTTTTTTCATAAAATCACTCCTGGTTTAAAAAATATTAAGCAAAGTTAATGCTTTCTTAATATTTCATTATCAATGCAATATTATAACATATATTTAAAATAAATATAAGATATTTACAGATTAAATTAATTATTAAGATAAAATTAATAAATTAAGATAAAATTAATAAATTAAAGAAATATTTAATTTGATTTATATGTAAAATATAGTAATATACTATATATATGTTATATATGTTTCAATCAATAATCTACATCATTTTTTACTTAAATTAATATAAGTTTTAAAAATAATTTAGTTAAGAGTAGAATAGTTATTGCAACTTCTATACTTATTATATGGAATTATATAATTAATAATACAATAAACCTAGGAGGGGTAATGTGAAAAAGGTAAAATTTATTTATAACCCATACTCAGGAGAAAATTTGATATTAGATCAATTGGATAAGGTTATAAAAATACACCAAGACGCAGGATACACGATTGTCCCGTATAGAATAAATAAAGAAGTAGACGTTATAAATGCTTTTAATGACTTCAAAGAAAATAATTATTATTACGTGTTGATTGCTGGGGGAGATGGAACCATAGATAACGTTGTTAATGCTATGGCTAAATGTGGAATATCAGTTCCAATAGGAATATTGCCAGTTGGAACAGCAAATGATTTTGGTAAATTTTTGGGGATGCCATCAGATATATCAAAGGCATGTAAACAAATATTATCATCAGAAGTTACACCAGTAGACTTAGGAAGTATAAATGATAAATACTTTGTAAATGTTGCAAGCACAGGCTTATTTACTGATGTATCACAAAAGACAGATGTAAATTTAAAAAACACAATAGGAAAATTAGCATATTATTTAAAAGGGCTAGAAGAACTTCCGAATTTTAGGAAACTTGACATAAAAATTGATTCGGAAGAAATGAAATACGAAGGCAAAATGTATTTTATGCTAGTTTTTAATGGGCAAACAGCAGGTAGCTTTAAGTTAGCAACACAAGCAAATGTTACTGATGGACAATTAGATGTTATTATATTTAAGGCAATTCCGATAATAGAGTTAATACCTTTATTTGTTAAGGTATTAAGGGGAGAACACCTAGATTCAGATAATGTTATTTATTTTAAAACTAATAATTTATATATAGAATCTTATGAAGATATCGTAACTGATATAGATGGTGAAAAGGGACCAGATTTTCCACTTAATATAAAGTGCATAAAAGGTGGATTAAAAATTTTAGGAGTAAAATAATCCAAAACTAGAATAAAATAAGAATTTTTTTAATAGTTATAAGTAGCAGTAATATAAAAGGTAGGAGTGCAATTGTTAGAATTCAGCTATTTATGTCTTTTGTTATTTATAATTACATTTATTTTATATCTAGGGAAAAAAAATATAGACTTATCACCTAAAAAAATTAAATTATTTATAAGTATCTTACTAATACCAATGATATTAAGATGTATGGTGTTATTATGTGGAGTGATAATAGAAAAACAAGGAGTAATATATTTTTTAAAAGAATATGCATTACTCAATTATTTTAGTATTCCATTAATTATATTGTCATCATTATATATCTTTTTAAG
>JAQCTH010000100.1 GCA_027686065.1 Clostridiaceae bacterium AF10-41 | reverse complement strand
TAAAATATTTAATTTTTAAAGTAAAATTGAAAATTTAAATAAATTAATTAAAAATAAAAAAATACCATTTGAGATCTTTTCGAAACGTATATTTTTATGTATAAAGTTATGCAATAACCATATATATAATTATTATATTAAATATGACTATAACGTTACTTAAAGATTAACTTATAAGTTTTTTAACTTTTTTAATTGTAAAATTTTATATTATCTAGTAAATTTAATATACATAAAGAGAGCTTAAATAATAGCTTAACTATTATCTAAACTCTCTATAGAAATAAATACAACTTATTATTTTTTAACAACAGCAATCCAAACTTCTTGTTGATTTTCTTGCATATAACATTCAATAACTGGAAGATTATCTAGTTGATATCCTGAGTTTGGAAGCCATTCGCTATAGAATTGTTTATAAACATTTTGTATTGATTCTGGTAATTCTCCATTTGCTTCAAAAACTGCCCATGTTGCTTCTGGATACGTAAATTCCTTCATCCCTTCAATTACTGGAACATATTCGCATTTTGCCGTATCAACGTAATTTGTTACAGCTATAATATATTCCATATCTTCAGATTCTCCCCATTCTCCTCCTTGTGCAATTCCTAAGAAGCCTGATGGTCTATAGTTAGGAAAGTTGTCTAAAAGATTTTGCATAGTCCCATCCTTCCAAGCATCTTCCCATAACTTTGGAATTACTTCAAAAGCCTTTTCAGTTTTTAACTTTTGTGATATTCCCATCACTTTAAATTCAGGCCATTGTTCAATTTTATAATTCATATGATTTTCTCCTTTTATTGTAATTTGAAATGAGATTTTAGGACAAGATCTTAACTGTACCGTTTCATTTCTAACCTTTGATGGTAATACCCCATGAAAGTTTTTAAAAGCTCTTGTAAATGCATCTTGAGATTCGTATCCATATTTTAAAGAAATGTCAATTATTCTTTCATTATTATTTAACAACTCAAAGGCTGCCATAGTTAAGCGTCTATTTCTTATATATTCAGATAAGGGCTTATCAGCTATATATGAAAACATTCTTTGAAAATTATAAACAGAACATCCAGCAATTTTTGAAATAACTTCATAAGATATCTCCCCTGTAAGATTTTCTTCTATATAGTTTATTGACTCATTTAATTTATTTATCCAATCCATTTCCTCACCTCTCATTAAATAATATCTTTTTTATAATAGTTCTACTCGACTTTTTATGCCGCATTTTGCAGACTATATTATTTGGAAAAGCAAAATAATTAATATATATAATACCATAAATTTGGAAAAATTATCTATTTACTATAGAAGAAATATATGATTCTATAAAAATATCCTTAGCTATTTGTTAGTTGTAGCTAAGGATATTTTATATTAGTTATAAATCATAATCAGTATAAAACAAAATATGATATCTTATGTTTTCTTATTACGTTGCTATTAATTATTTTACTTATTATATAATTTTAAATTATCGCCTTGATTATCAATCCAAAGATTTAAAAGTTCTTTTAAATCATCAAGTGCTTCTTTGTCTGTAGAATTTTCTTTTTTCTTAAGTTTTTCTACAATTATAAATTCAAATACATTTTCTCCATACTTATCCCAATCTTCTTGAAAATTCTTAATTCTTATTTTTCCTAAGTTCAATTTAAACTTTATTGATTCAAATGGTTTATATAAATTTGGGCATATATCTACAAATGAAAATCCATTAATTGTATTATATACTTGAATTATTCCCATCTCAACTTCTTGTTGCTTATAATTATTTATAAGCTCTTTTCTTTTCACATTTTCCATAGTACTTTCCACCTCAACTCTACAATATTTTTCCCCATACTTATCTCTCTTTAAATAACCATAGTCTACTAAATACCTTCTTATTAATGCATCATCATCATAGATTTTTTTAATTATTTTTTTAACTTCTTCTTCTGTATAAAATCTATTTGGCTCAAACAAATTAGCAAATCTAGGTAATAATGCTTTTCTTTTTTCTTCTTTAACTGGAAAATATCTAATCTTATGATTTACTGACTTAGAGGAATCTTCATCAACTAATTCCATAATAGCTAAAAAAGCTCTTGCCTGCCTTGCTCTTTCCCTTAATGCAAATCTAATATTTCTTACTGTAGATTCTGAACAAGCAAGATTGTTTGCTATTTCTTTATCACTACATTTACTAGATAACATATCAAGTAACTCTTTTTGAATTTCAGTCAAACCAGTATATTTCTTATCTAACAATAGTAATCTTTCTATAGAAGTCCCATGAATTGACATGTGATTATTTATACTAATATTATTTTTACCAATATTCTTCTGACATATTAAGCATATAAACTCATCTTTCTCATTATTCCATATATATCCACGCTTAAAATCTTCCATTGTTGCATTACGAATAAGTTCTTTCATTTTTCCCTCTCATCTATCAATTTTATAGACATAATAACATTTATTTGTGTATAAGTCAAATATTTAACTCATTAACTCTCTAATTTATATTCTTTAACAAGAATTAATAATTTTATTATTTTAAACTATATTACTTTTTAATATAAATTACTCATTATTTAATTAATGAATTCACTTATAGGCTTAATGCTAGTATAATTAAATAAAAAGAACTATGGAGGAAATATAAATGAGTGATATAAAAGTAATTATTTTGGATGTAGATGGTACATTAACTAATAGTAAAAAAGTAGTAACTAAAAAAACTAAAGATGCTTTAATTAAAGCACAGGAAAAAGGAGCCATACTAGTTTTGGCTTCAGGAAGACCTACATCTGGATTAATGGATTTAGCTAAAGAATTAAAAATGAATGAAAACAATGGTCTTTTAGTTGCCTTTAACGGTTCTAAGGTTGTTGACTGTGAAAATAATAAAGTTTTCTTTAATGAAACTATGAGCATCGAAGAGGGACAAGCTGTTCTAGAGCATATGAAAAATTTTAACGTTAAGCCTATGATAGATAAAGATGACTATATGTATGTCAACAATGTTTTTGACAATGAAATAAATTATAAAGGAGTACCTTTTAATATAATTCAATATGAAGCTCGTGGTGGCAAATTCAAACTGTGTGAAAAAGATGATTTAGCAGCTTTTGCTGATTATCCATTAAATAAGATTTTAACTGCTGGAGAACCTGAGTATTTAAAAGCTCACTACAAAGAAATGATGGAACCATTTAAAGATACTTTAAATTGTATGTTTACAGCAGATTTCTATTTTGAATTTACTGCCAAAGGAATTGATAAAGCTAAAGCCTTAGATTCTGTGTTAATTCCTATGGGCTATAAAAAAGAAGAAATGATTGCTTTTGGAGATGGTCATAATGATGCTTCTATGGTTAAATATGCTGGTATTGGTGTAGCTATGGCTAATGCAGTAGATGATTTGAAAGCTATAGCTAATGAAGTTACTTTGTCTAATGAAGAAGATGGTATTGCATATACTCTAAGTAAATATATTAAAGATATAGATATTTAAACTATACATAAATTTAAGAAACTAAAACTTAAAATATAATTTTTATCTTTAACTTGGCTATCTTTAAGATAGCCATTTTCTATATATCTATAATTCTTCTTTTTTCTTTTAATCTTTATCATTTATATCATTAAAATATAAATTTGTATTTAATTTCCTTCTAGTTTATAATAAAGATGAATATATAAAATGGAGGTTTTTTGTATGAATTGGAAAAAAGAGGTCAGTGTTAAAAAAATATCTCAAGATGCTGAAGATTTATTTAGAGGAGGTTTTTTTTGTTCTGAAGCACTAATAAGTTCAATACGTTCTAACTTTGAACTAGATATACCTGAAGAAATAATATCAATGGCATCAGGATTCCCTGTTGGAATAGGCCGTTCTAAATGTCTATGTGGCGCAGTTTCAGGTGGTGTAATGGCATTAGGACTATTCTTCGGACGTACTAAACAAGGTGATTCTAAGGTTGAAAAGAATTTAGAGGTTGCAAAAGAATTACATGACTGGTTTAAAGAAGCTAATGGTAAGAATGCTCTTTGCTGCCGCATATTAACTAAAGGTTTTGATATGTCAGCTGGTGCTCATAAAGAGCAATGTATACATTTTACAGGCATGGTTGCTGGAAAAGTTGCTGAAATAATAGTAAGAGAATTAAATCTAGTTAATACAGATAACTTAGTCACAGTATAGGAGTGTGCAATATGATAAAGAAAATACCACTTCCTATTTCAGGGGTAATGCTTGGCTTTGCAGCTTTAGGTAACTTACTTCAAAGCTACTCTGAATCCATACGTTTAGTATGCGGCATTATCTCTTTAATTTTAGGATTACTTTTAATATGTAAAATTGTAATGTATCCATCTATGATAAAAGAAGACATGAAAAATCCAATTACTGCTGGTGTATCTGCAACATTTCCAATGTCCATAATGCTTTTATCTACTTATTTAAAACCGTTTACAGGAGAAAAGGCTATTTATATTTGGTATTTAGGAATACTTCTTCATTTGGCCTTAATAATATACTTTTCAATAGAATTTATATTAAAGTTTAATATAAAAAAAGTTTTTACAACATATTTCATAGTTTATGTTGGACTAGCTGTTGCAAGTGTCTCAGCTCCAGCATTTGAAAAAACAAATATAGGAACAGTAGCATTTTGGTTCGCATTTATATTGTGTATGATATTACTTGTAGTTGTAACATATAGATATGCTAAATATAAGGAAATCCCTAATCCAGCCAAGCCATTATTTTGTATATATGCAGCTCCTGTAAACCTTTGCCTCGCTGGATATATTCAATCAGTACAAACAAAGTCATTAGTACTAATAAGTTTTTTAGCTATTTTAGCATTTATAACATATATTATAGTTCTATTTAAATTGCCAAATTATTTAAAAATGTCATTTTTCCCAAGTTATTCAGCATTCACCTTTCCTTTTGTTATAAGTGGAATTGCAACAAAAATGACTATGGCTTACTTAAGTAAAATAGGATATACGATAGTATTTCTAAAATATGTTGTTTTATTACAAACAATAATAGCAACTATATTAGTAATATATACATTATGCAGATTTATACTTTTTTTAATTCCCGAAAAAAGTCAACATTCAGTAACTCAATAGCACTTATAAATTTATAGAAATAGCAACTTCTAAAATGAAGCTGCTATTTTTTCTAGTAACTTTTAATTTATTATTAATTCTACTTAAGTTTAAGTAATTTTGTACATTTACCTAAATAGTATATACGTAAAATATGAAGTGCCCTGGTGCAAGCTGTATAAAAAAGTAATCTTTCTTCCTCACAATTATAATTTTTATCTCCTGCATTATATATAAGAACTACATCAAATTCTAATCCTTTAGCTAGAAAAGATGGAATTACTAATGTATCATTTACATACTCATCCTCATCATTTAAAAGAACATTAACATGTACCTTATCTTTAAGAAAATTATGAACATCCTGTGCTTCTTTTATAGTTTTTGTAATAATTCCAATTGATTTATATCCTTGTTCTTTATATCTTTTTATATCCTTAAGTAATTGCTCTTTTATATTATTTTCATTAGAAAATCCAAAAACAACTGGCTTATCTCCACTTCTTGCTACAGATTCATAATTAATATTGTTATTTAAAAGCCCTTTAGAAAACTCAGTAATTTCTATTGTGGATCTATAACTTTTTGTTAAATTAATTATACATATATCATCTTTTGAAAATATATCTAATATATTTTCATAATTTCCAAGATTCATAAATGGGTTTATAGATTGATTTAAATCTCCAAGTATAGTAATATTGGCATTTCTAAAAAGATTATATAATATTTCATATTGTAACGGTGTATAATCCTGTGCTTCATCAATAATAACATATTTAATTTCTGAAATTTTCAAAATATCGCCTAATGCTCCTTTAAGATATAAAAGCACATGTTGATCTTCATAATTAATTTTTTTATATTTTAACATCTCTAATGTATAAATTTTAACTTCATTGATATCTTCTTTATCATACTCTATATTTGATATCTTTGAAAAATACTCTATATTCTCAAATAAATTTTTATAGATATCAATTATATTAAATTCTGTCATTTCATATATTTCTGAATGTATCTTTTCTATTTCATTTTTTACAATTGACTTACTTTGTTTAATAACCTCTTCATCATCCACATAGTTATCATACTCCTTTATATCTTTAGTTACTTCCCCTATTCTCCCCTTTTCATAGGGCTCTAAAAGATATAATATTCTTTCTCTTAACTTTTCAAGTCTTCTTTTTAATGGCATATTACGATAATCCATAAAAAATAACTCTTCAATTTCTTTAGCTGATATTATTAAATTATCTTTAAAAACTATATCTCTAAACTTTCTATTAACGCTTTCTAAGTAATTTACATATTCCTTTAAGATACTTATGAATTGTTTTGATGACTTAAATTTTATACTTTTAACTCTCTCCTTATATATATCTTCCTTCTTAGAATCAAGTATATATTCCATCATCTCGCAATATTCTTCTTTTATAATCTCATTTCCTAAAGCTTTATGCATATATTCTTTAAATGTAGTTTGAGACATATTATCTTCACCAAGCTGTGGTAATACATCTGAAATATAGTCATTAAAAATATTATTTGGAGAAAAGATTAGTATATTTTGAGGTAATATTTTTTCTCTATGTTTATATAATAAATAAGCAATTCTGTGAAGTGCAACAGAAGTTTTTCCACTTCCTGCAGGTCCTTGCACAATCAAATTCTTATATTCTTCATTACGAATTATTTGGTTTTGTTCTCTTTGAATAGTTGTTACTATTACCTTCATCTTGCTATCACTACTCTTGGCTAAAATATCCTGCAACATTTCATCATCTATCTTAATATTACTATCAAACATATACTCAAGTTTACCATTGTTAATTTTGTATTGTCTTTTTAGGGTAAGGTTACCATTAATTAAGCCTTCAGGACATGTATATCCAGCTTTCCCAACTTCATAATCATAAAACATACTAGATATTGGTGCCCTCCAATCATATACTAAAAAATCAAAATCATCATTAATTAAATTAGAAATTCCTATATAATATTTCTCTGGCATTTCTTTTCCTTCTTCAGTAAAATCTATTCTTGAAAAATAAGGAGATAAAAGCATTTTTTCATATTTTTCTTCAAGCTTCCTTGTAAATTCGTGCCTTCTTTTTTGAATTTTCATTGCAGTTATAAATTCCATGAAATCTACAATTTGATCTAATCCATTAGTTACCGAAACAGCCCCTACATCTTCCCATAACTGCTTTTGTGTTTCAAGTGTTTCCTTTCTAAATTTTTCTTTAAAATTATGTTTTTCATCAAATTGTTTTTTAACCTCTTTAAGTACCTCTCGTAGCCATTGGTTTTCAAAATTCCATTCATAGTTATTACTATCCATACTACTTCACTCCCCTTAACATAAAATTATTAAAATAATTTATAAATTCTATTGACATCAATCTTTTAAAGGTGTAAAATATAATTGGGGAATTATATTAACGTCCTTCCAAAAAGTGATTTCAAATCTTATTATATCACTTCCATTTTTCATGTCAATAAAATTTTACTGTTTAATTTTTTATCTATTATCTTATTTTATATTTTTTTCTTTCTATAAATATAAAAACTCTTACTCATATCTACCATGAGCAAGAGCCTTTTTAATTAACTAGATTAACTCTAAGCTTTGTTATCTATAAAATTTTCGACTAGTTCAATATCTTGGCTTATTGTTTTCCTATCACTCTCCTCAGATTCTTAAAATTTAAAATTAATATTTTCTATATTATTTTTTATATTAGATAATATCTTATCCTTACCTTCAGTATTATGTTCTCTAACCTTATCTAATACAATTTCATGTTCTAATAAGTTATTATTTTCGTCTAGTTTATTTAAGGTTACGTTTAGAGTTTCATATTTATCTAACTTATCTGATAGTGGCTCTACTTGCTTATTATTTACACTTATTGTACTCATATTTAACCTCCAAATTCTATTTCTTTTATCATATAACTTAAAACATCATTTCCATAATTATTTTACTATTAAATCTTATTTATCATATAATAATACCTTTAATTAATTTGAAAAAAATATTATACTAAAATAAGTGTACAAGACTTTGATTTAATTCACAAAACTTACTAATGATATAAATACTTTAACAATTCAATAGATTAGTAATACAAATATAAAACTAGATTGAGAGGTTTATATATGAGAAAAAAAGATATACTTGAGCTAAAAAGACGTTTAAAGAAAGATCATTGCACCTTTACTAAAATGTGTGGTTGCTATGTTAACGGAGAAAAGCATATTATATTAAAGTTTAGAGAAACTTTTCTGAACTTAGATGAAGATGAATACTTTAAATACTTAGAAATTTCTAAGAAGGTTTTGTCTGGAACTATTGGTAATAATATTCTAGAACTTAATTTTCCAACCAATGAAGATCTTATAAATGAAAAGCAAATATTCCTTATGCAGCTCAAAAATAGTCAATTAAAGGACGATATTATTCTTGATAATTTTTACGACTCAATTATAGATAATTATGATTATACAGGTAATTTTTTAATACTAATTTTCCATGATGCATACGATGTTATCACCAAAACAAAAGATAATGCTAAGATAGACGAATCAGAAGAAGTATATGAATATATTTTATGCGCAATATGTCCTGTTTCACTTTCAGAGCCTGGTCTTAGGTATTTTGAAGAAGATAATAAAATAAAGGCACGTATTAGGGATTGGGTAGTTGAAGCTCCAATTAATGGTTTTGTATTTCCTGCATTTATTGATCGTAGCTCAGACGTTAATTCCATTATGTACTACGCAAAAAATGCAAAGGATACACATCCTGAATTAATGGAGAATGCTCTAGGCTGCTATACAAAGCAAACTGCTACTATACAAAAAGAAACCTTCCAATCACTTATTAAAGATACTTTTAGCTCTGATGAAAAAAAATCCGAGAAAATCTTTATGGAAGTACAAGAAAACCTAAATAATATGCTTGATGAATACAATTCTATATATGATGATACAGATTCTGAACCTATAAGTCTAACCAAGGCTGACATACAAAACCTATTGATCGAAAGTGGAGTTCCAGAAGAAATTACTACAAAGATTGAAAAATCTTATTTAGAAACATTTGGTGATGACCTTCCTTTAGTAGAAAATTTAATTGATGTAAAAGTACTTAAGGCTAATGAACAAATAAAAAAAGAAAAACAGTTAGAAAAACAAGTAGAAATACTTCAAACTAGACTTGAGCAAGTTAAAAAGGAAGTTGTAGTAGATAACGAAAATCATGAATCTACAGAAGATCATGATGATTTAGAAAGTATTACTGATAATATGGTTTTAGATGAAGTTCCTGAATATGATGTTATTCTTCAAGTAAAACCTGAAAAGATACCTCAAATTAAATCTAAAATAATTGATGGTCAAAAATGCATAGTTATTCCTATTAGTGAAGATGAACAAACTACAGTTAATGGAATAGATGATCTAATTTAATTAATATTTTCAATAAAAAATAATGAGGAACATCCCTAATGGATATTCCTCTCAATACAAATGTCACTTAATTATATATTAAACGAGAGTGTAAAATAGTCTGTGTAAACTTCAAAAGATGATAT
>JAQCTH010000010.1 GCA_027686065.1 Clostridiaceae bacterium AF10-41 | reverse complement strand
GTTAAAAGAAAAAAAGAATTGGAATTATAAAACGAATAATGTAGTAGTAGTAGATACTACTTTAAGAAAGCCAAAGAAAAATGAAAAGTATAAAGCATTAAATGAAAAAATATTTTTAGTCCCAATTATAATTCCTATTATTATATTGATTTTAACTGCATTAAGAAGTGAATATATTTTAGATGAAAGTTTATATAATATTTATAAGACACCTATTTATGGGATTATATTATGTATAACTATGTTTATACTAACTAAAATAACATTAAATTCAAAGGTAGATTTAAATAGTGGGAATATTGAGGCTGCAGCAAAGAGAAAAAAGAAATTTAAAAGGGTAATTTCTATATTTCTACTTATAACTGAAATAGAAACTATATTATTATATTCCGTAATTCAAATTGGACTAGTTTATAACTTTAATATTATGCCAATAGAGAACTTAATTAATATTGTTATACTAGTTAGTATGTTTATATTTATAGTAATATTTATAATAATAGGGCAAGGTGGAAGGAATATAAAAGAAGATATAGAAGATGATGATTTATACAAAAATGATGATGATAAGTGGATTTTAGGAATGTTTTACTATAATAAAAATGACCCAGCATTCATGGTTGAAAAAAGAGTTGGTATAGGCTATACAATTAACTTTGCAAATAAAAAAGCGTTAGTTATTTTTATAGTACTTATATCATTGATAATTATTTTTTCTATACATGACCTAAAGTTTAGTTCTTAGGAATTTATTAAGTAAATATAATAATAGGAGGTAATTTCTATTACTTCTATATTATTATGTATTTTAGGGGGAAGAATTATGGTTAGCAAATTATCAATTATGTTCATGATCTTTAGCTTGTTAGTTAGTTTATTATTACCTATAGGAGGAATTATATTTTTAAAAAAGAAGTATAATGTGAGTTTGAAGGTATTTTTCATAGGTGCAGCAGCATTCTTTATTTCCGTACAAATTTTAGAAGCTCCAATACATTCATATTTCTTAAAGTTAAATAGTTCAACAGCAGAATTTTTATTAAGCACACCAGTTGCTTATATGTTATATGGTGGGCTTATGGCTGGAATATTTGAAGAAACTGCAAGGTTTATTTGTTTTAAGTTCATAATAAAAGAGAGAGATGTAGTAAGTGGAATAACATATGGAGTCGGCCATGGTGGAATGGAAGCAATATTAATTGGTGTAATAAGTAGTATAAATTCAATAGTTTATGCCACTTTAATTAATAAAAATGCCTTTCAGTCAATGATGGAAGCTGCATTAGTACCTAAGGATATTATTAATAGCACTTATAGTCAATTTGTAAATAGTAGTTCAATCATATGGCTAATGCCAGGAATAGAAAGAATTATTGCAGTAATGATTCATATAGCTTTATCAATTATAGTGCTATATGCAGTTAAAGAGAAAAAGTATATTTATTATGTTATAGCAATTTTATTACATGCGATAATAAATTTTCCAGCTGCACTATATCAGGTAGGAGTAATAAAAAATGTATTCATAGTAGAAGGAATATTAGTTGTTTTAGTAGTTTTATTAAATATATATGTATTTAAAAATTTCGTAAGAAAGTTCAAGATTAATAATGAAATATTATAAAAATAATAGTATAATATTATTAAATTTATAAGATTTTAATGAAACTATCATAAGCAAGATAAAATTAAAAATGAATAATTATTTATGTAATTTGTTTTAAATTACATAAATAATTAATTTTGAAAACTCCTATGGGAGTTTTTTCAATAATTTTTAATTTTTCATTGTGGTAGTATACTAAGGGGGCAAATTTATGAAGAATATTTTAATAAGAAGAGCTAAGGTTGGAGAAGAAGCTAAAATATTAAATTTAGTTAAGGAAGTACTAAATGTTTATGGATTAGATTTAAATCCAGATGGTGAAGATTTAGATATAACAGATATAGCTAAATACTATATTCAAAATAATGGGGATTTTGAAGTTATAGAAATGAATGGACAA
This sequence comes from Clostridiaceae bacterium AF10-41, assembly GCA_027686065.1. Classification (GTDB taxonomy): domain Bacteria; phylum Bacillota; class Clostridia; order Clostridiales; family Clostridiaceae; genus Clostridium. The sequence continues at coordinate 63,276 of JAQCTH010000010.1, read as the reverse complement.
ATAATAGGAACCTATGGAATTTACAAAATTGATGATGAGACTTGTGAATTAAGAAAAATGTATCTAAAGCAGGAATTCCAAGGAATGGGATTTGGAAATATTATGATAGAGAACTCCTTCAAAATTGCTAAAGCTCTTAATTATAAAAGAATTACACTCCAGACAAATTCAGTTTTATATAAGGCTATAAAGCTATATAAAAAATATGGATTTGAAGACTTTAGTGAAGAAGTATGTGCTAGATGTGATATAGCCATGGTAAAAGAAATTCCTCAATGTTAGGAATAAGAAAGAAGGAGAACAATGATATATTATAATACTAAAATTGAAGCTTTAAAAATAAGAGAATCAATAATAGAAGATACTAATTTACTACTAAATTTAATAGTTGAAATGGCGGAGTATGAAAAATTAGCACATGAAGTTGTAGCAACTGAAGAAAGTCTTAGTAAATCAATATTTATTAAAAAAAGAGCAAATGCATTAATATTGGAATTAGACGAAAAACCAATTGGATATGTGATATACTTCTTTAATTATTCCACATTTAATGGCGCATGTGGATTATATCTTGAAGATATATACATAAAAAAGGAATATAGAGGCAATGGAATAGGAAAGGAAGTATTTAATCTTTTATTTAAAATAGCTTTAGAAGAAGATTGTAAAAGAATAGAATGGACTTGTCTTAACTGGAATGAACCTGCAAAACAATTTTATAAATCTTTAGGGGCAGTACCTATGGATGAATGGACAGTTCATAGACTTACAGAAAATGATATAATCAGTTTAGTTCATAAAAACTAAACTTTGCTTTAAGGGAAACCAATAATTCTTGGTTTCCCTTATTATTTTTAACTTTTTATTGACATATGGGAAAAATTACTATACTATCATGATATCACTTTAAAGTGATAAAGTGAAAGGAGTTAATTATGTATAAAAATATAATTCCAGATGGCACAAGGGATTTAACTAATGAAGAATGTATGAGAAAGTCAAAGATAATAAATTCTATAAACAAGGTTTTTGACTTATGGGGCTATAAAGAAGTTATGACGCCAAGTATAGAATTTTATGAAAGTTTTAGATATGAGCATTCAGGTATTAAAGAAGAAAATGTTTATAAGTTTTTTGATTCTAAGGGAAGAATTTTGGCATTAAGACCAGATATGACTATACCAATAGTAAGGTTAGTTTCTACTAGATTTAAAAATATGAATTCGGCTATAAAGCTTAGATATTGTGCTAATATATATAAGGTTTTTGAAGAATTTAGCGGTAAAAGAAATGAATACACAGATTGCGGAATTGAATTTATAAGCAAAGAAAAGGAATTTTCAGATCTAGAGACATTAATACTTGCAATAGAATCCTTAAAATCTACAGGTATTAGCAATTTTAAAATAGAAATTGGAGAAATTAACTTTTTAAAGTCAGCAATAAAAGCTTTAAGTATTTTAGAAGAAGAAAAATTAACCTTGGCAAGGTTAATAGAGAAGAAAGAAATTGAAAGCTTAAATAAATTTTTAAATACAATAAATATAGATGAAAGGACAAAAAAATTCTTTCTAAATCTTCCATTAACCTTTGGTAGTGGGTTAGGGGTTTTAAGCAAGTATAAGGAAATGTCTTTTAATTGCAAGATGTTAAATAGTGTAAGGTATTTAGAAAAGTTAGCAGAAGATTTAAAAGCAATAGGTTATGATAAGTACTTGAGTTTTGATTTAGGTTTAACTCCAAGGCTTAGCTTTTATACAGGAATAATATTTAGAGGATTTATAGAAGGTTCTGGCAATATAGTTTTAAGTGGTGGGAGATATGATAATTTAATTGGAAATGTAAAAAAGGATTTTGGAGCAATAGGATTTTCAATTAATGTAGATGAATTAGCAAGTATTTTAGATGGTAATTTAGAAAAGAAGCTTAAGTACAATATAATTTTTAATGAAAGTAATAAAATAGAAGCTATAAAGAAAGGTTTTAAGTTAAGAGAAAAGGGCTTTGTAGTTAAACTTATTCCTTCAAAAGATGAAGGAAATATAAATATAATTCAGGAGGAGTATTATGGGAATTAGTATAGCTTTAACTAAGGGAAGACTAGAAAAGGATGCAACTAAGATATTGGAAAAGGCTGGCTTTGGAATAGATGAATTAAAAGATAAGGGCAGAAAACTTATTTTTAAGGATACTAAATATGATGTAAGTTATTTTTTAGTAAAGGCAAGTGACAGTATAACTTATGTAGATCATGGTGTTGCAGATATTGGGGTAGTAGGATTAGATACATTAAATGAAAAAGAGCATAATTCCTATGAATTAATAGATTTAGGAATAGGAAAGTGTAAGTTTATAGTAGCAGCAATGCCAGATAAAGATTTATTTTCTATGAAGTGTCATATAAAAATAGGGACAAAGTATCCAAAGGTAGCAAAGGATTATTTTAAAGCAAATAACATTGATATAGAGGTAATAAAAATAGAAGGTTCAGTAGAACTTGCACCAATACTAGGGTTGTGTGATGGAATTGTAGATATAATGGAAACTGGTACAACCTTAAAGGAAAATGGACTTGTAGTTTTAAGAGAAATAAAAGATATAAGTGCAAGATTAATTGTTAATAAGGCAAGCTTTAAGCTTAAGCAAGAAGAAATCAGCTTTGTATTAGAAAAAATAAGAGATGTTATAAGCAATAAATAAAGGGGACAAGGGCTATGGTGAAATTATTTAATTTAGCAGTAAATAATGAAGAAGAAATACTAGAGATAATAAAAAATAGGGAAGAAGATTTAGATGTTATAAATGATGTAAGACTTATATTAGAAGAAGTTAAAAAAGATAAAGATAAAGCATTAATAAAATTTAATAAGCTTTTTGATAAGGTTGATATTACTAATTTGAAAGTATCTAAAGAAGAAATAAGTGAAGCTTTTAACTTAGTAGAAGAAGCTTTTATCGAAGCTATTAAAGGCTCAATAAAAAATGTTAAAAAGTATCATGAGAAGCAAGTTAAAAATGGATACTCTATAATTGAAAAAAATGGAGTGTTTATGGGACAATTAGTAACTCCACTACAAAGAGTTGGAGTTTATGTGCCAGGGGGAACAGCCTCTTATCCTTCATCTGTAATTATGAATGTTATACCAGCTAAAATAGCGGGAGTATCTGAAATAGTTATGGTTACACCACCTAAAAAGGATGGAAGTATAAATCCATATATATTAGTAGCAGCATCTTTAGCAGGGGTAAGTGAAATATACAAGGTAGGTGGAGCTCAATCAATAGGAGCTTTAGCTTATGGAACTCAAACTATAAAAAATGTTGATAAAATAGTTGGACCAGGGAATATATATGTTGCGATGGCCAAGAAGTTAGTGTTTGGAACTGTTGATATAGATATGGTTGCAGGACCAAGTGAAATATTAGTTATTGCAGATGAAAACTCAAATAGTAAATATATTGCTGCAGATTTAATGTCTCAAGCGGAACACGATAAAAGGGCAGCATCTATATTATTAACTACTTCAGAAAAACTTTATAATGAAGTTTTAGAAGAAATAAATATTCAAATAAAGGATTTAGAAAGAAAAGATACTATAGAGGAATCATTAAAAAATTATGGAATGGCAGTAATTTGTGAAGATATAAATAAATGCATAGAACTTTCCAATAAAATAGCGCCAGAGCATTTAGAATTAATGATAGAGAACCCATTAGAGTATCTTGGTAGTGTAAAGAATGCAGGTTCTATATTTTTAGGTTATTATTCTCCAGAGCCACTTGGAGATTATTATGCAGGGCCAAACCATGTATTACCTACTAATGGAACAGCAAGATTTTCGTCACCTCTTTCAGTTGATAGCTTTATAAAGAAAAGTTCATATCTTTATTATTCAAAAGAAGAATTACAAAAGGTATCAAAAAATATAATGATTTTAGCAGAAAAAGAAGGCTTAACAGCCCATAGGAATTCAGTGAAAGTGAGGATTGACAATGATTAAAGATATTGGGGTATATTCAGTAAATAATGATGAAAAGATAAGATTAAATGGAAATGAAAATCCAGTGGACTGTAGTGAAGAAGAAATTAAAAATATGATTAGTAAGTTAATAAAATTAGAGTTAAATAGATATCCAAATACTGATGGGGATAAATTAAGAGAAGCTTATGCTAGTATTGTAGGTTTAACTAAAGAAAATTTAATAATCGGAAATGGATCAGATGAAATGATTAACTTAGTAATAAGTAAAAACATATCAAAGGGAGATAAAGTGCTTACATTAACTCCGGATTTTGTAATGTATGATTTTTATACTGATTTAAATGATGGAAAACTAATTAAGTATGATATTGATTTAGAAAATGGTGTTGATATAGATAAGTTTATAAATAAAGGGGTGGAAGAGAATGCTAAGTTAGTTATATTTTCTAACCCAAACAACCCAACAGGATATGAATTTAAAATAGATGAAATAAAAAAGGTATTAAATGCATTTAGAGATAAAGTTGTTTTGGTGGATGAAGCTTATTTTGAATTTTATGGCGAAACTATGGTTCCTTTCATCAATGAATATGACAATTTAATAGTAACAAGAACATTATCAAAGGCTTGGGGACTAGCAGCTATAAGAGTTGGATTTTTAATATCAAAGGCTGAAAATATAAAGAAATTAGAAAAATACAAAACACCTTATAATGTAAATTCTATATCTCAGGAAATTGCAATAGAAGTTTTAAAAGATGAAAAAAGATTTAAAGAAAATTTAAATATGATAATTGAAGAGAGAGAAACACTATATAATTCTTTATTAGATATACAAGCAAAAGCAAATGAAAAAGATATAGATATAAAATTTTATAAATCTAAGGCAAATTTTATATATGGGAAATCTAAAGAAAAGGAAAAGATTATTAATAATTTAAATAATAATAATATAATAATTAGAAATTTTAATGATGATGGCTTTAGAATAACAGTTGGATTATCAAGTGAAAATAAAAAAGTTTTAGATTTAATTGATAAAGCTTTATTTGGAGGTGAAATTTGTGAGTAGAATTTCTTCTATAAAGAGAGAAACAAAAGAAACAAAGATATTATTAGCAATAAATATAGATGGCCAGGGAAAAAGTGAAATAAATACTCCAGTAGGCTTTTTTAATCATATGCTAAGTTTATTTTCATTTCATAGTGGAATAGATATAAATCTAGAAGCTACAGGCGATATAGATGTATGTGATCATCACTTAGTAGAAGATATAGGAATATGTTTAGGACGAGCTTTAGATAAGGCATTAGATAAAAAAGTTGGAATAAAGAGATATGGAATGAGTTATGTACCTATGGATGAAGCTTTAAGTCAAGTGATTTTAGATTTAAGTGGAAGAAGCTTTTTGCACTTTGATAGTGAATTTAAAAGAGAGCAAATAGGAAACTTTTCAACAGAAATGGCAAAGGAATTTTTTAGGGCTGTAGCGATGAATTCTAATTCGACTATTCATGTTAGAAACTTATATGGGGGAAATGATCATCATAAAATGGAAAGTATATTTAAGGCTTTTGGAAGAAGTCTTAAAGAAGCAGTAAGTTATGCTGAAGATAAGAATAAAATTTTATCTAGCAAGGGAAATTTATAATTTATAGTAAGGAAAAGGATAAAATTATGATTGCTGTTATTGATTATGGAATGGGAAATTTAAAAAGTATAGAAAATGCTTTGAAATTATTAAAAATAAAGGCTGTTATAACAAAGGATAAAGAAATAATAAAAAAAGCCAAGGCTATAATATTACCAGGAGTTGGTGCCTTTAAGCAGGCTATGGATAATTTGAAAGTCAATGATTTAGATAATATATTGCTACAAGAAGCTAAAAATGGTAAATACCTTCTTGGAATTTGTCTTGGAATGCAAATTTTATTTGAAAAGGGATTTGAAGGAATGGAATGTGAGGGACTTGGCTTACTAAAAGGTGAAATTAAAAAGATAGAGCCAAAGGAAAAGGTTAAAATTCCTCATATGGGATGGAATAAATTAATTATAAATAAAGAAGATGAAGTTATTGACAACTTAGGTGAGGATAAATTTATCTATTATGTTCATAGTTTTATGGCGACAGAATATAAAGATGAGGATTTAGTTGCTTATTCTAATTATGGTGGTGTAAAGGTACCAGGAATATTTAGATCAAAGAATATAATAGGTATGCAATTTCATCCAGAAAAGAGTGGGGAAGTTGGGCTAAGTTTGTTAAAAAAGTTTGGGGAGATGATATTATGATAATAATTCCAGCAGTTGATATTATAGATGGTAAGGCAGTTAGGCTATATCAAGGAAATTATGATAAAAAAGACAGCATAAAAGGAGAAGTGTTAGAAATAGCTAGATCCTTTAAAGCTACAGGAGTTGAGCTTATTCATTTGGTGGATCTAGATGGAGCAAAGGAAGGAAGGCTTGTAAATAAAGATTTAATTTTAAATGTTGTTAAAACCTTGAATATAGATGTAGAAGTTGGAGGAGGAATTAGGACATTTGAAGACATTAAAGCTTTAATAGATGGTGGAGTAAAAAGAGTTATCTTAGGAACAGTAGCTATTGAAGATAAGGAATTATTAAAAAAAGCTGTAGAAGAATTTAAAGAAAAAATTGCTGTAGCTATAGATTTTAAAGATGGATTTATATGCACAAAGGGTTGGATAAATAAAAGTGAAACTCATTATATAGATTTAATAAAGGAAATGGAAGACATAGGTATTACAAATATAATTGTAACTGATATAACAAAGGATGGAACTCTCCAAGGACCTAATGTGGATATAGTGAAGGAAATAAGTGAACTTACTAATATAGATATAACTTCATCTGGAGGAATAAAAAATATAGATAACATTATTACTTTAAATAAGTTAAATATTTATGGATGTATAATAGGAAAAGCTATATATTCAAAGGATGTAAATTTAAAAGAAGCTATAGATTCTATAAAGTAGGTGAAGTTATGCATACTAAGAGAATAATACCATGTTTAGATGTTAAAGATGGAAAAGTAGTTAAAGGAATTAATTTTGAAGGCCTTAAAGAAGTTGGAGATCCAGTAACACTGGCAGAAGAATATTATCTTCAAGGTGCTGATGAAATAGTATTTTTAGATATTACTGCTACACATGAAAAAAGAAAAACAATTGTTGAATTAGTAGAAAAGGTATCTGAAAAAGTTTTTATTCCCTTCACTGTAGGTGGAGGAATAGGTAATATAGATGAGATAAGAAATATTTTAAGAGCTGGTGCAGATAAAATAAGCTTAAATTCAGCTGCCATAAGAAATAAAAACTTAATTAAAGAAGGAGCTTATTACTTTGGAAATCAGTGTATAGTGCTAGCTGTTGATGCAAAAAGAGTAGGTGAAAATAAATGGAATGTACTTATAAATGGTGGAAGAATTGATACAGGAATAGAGCTGTTTAGTTGGATAGAAGAAGGGTACAAACTAGGAGCAGGAGAAATACTATTAACTTCAATGGATGCAGATGGAACTAAAAATGGCTTCGACCTAGAACTAACAAGAAAAGTTAGTGAAATTGTGGATATTCCAGTTATAGCATCAGGTGGATGTGGAAAAATAGAAGACTTTAAAGATGTATTTATAGAAGGAAAAGGAGATGCAGCTTTAGCAGCTTCTTTATTTCACTATGGAGATTTAAAAGTTAAAGATGTTAAAGAATATTTAAGAAAAAATAATATAGAGGTTAGGTATTAAAATGGAGTTTGATGTAAATTTAATAGATTTTAATAAAGGCAATGGTTTAGTTCCGGCAATTGTTCAAGATTTTAATACTAAAGAAGTATTAATGCTTGCCTATATGTCAAAAGAAAGCTTATTAAAAATCCTAGAAACAAAGATGACTTGGTTTTACAGTAGAAGCAGAAATGAGCTTTGGAATAAAGGAGCTACCTCAGGAAATGTTCAAACAGTTAAAGAATTAAAAGTAGATTGTGATTTAGATACAATACTAGTTTTAGTAGAACAAAAGGGAGTAGCTTGCCACACTGGAGAAAGAAGCTGTTTTTATAAAAGGATATTATAAATTGTAGTTAAAAGATTTTAGTTTATTTAAGGGGTGATTATTTTTGGAGGATATTATATTTGAATTATATGAAGTGATAGAAGATAGAAAAGAAAATAGAGATGAAAGTTCTTATACAAGCTATTTATTTAATAAAGGAATAGATAAAATACTAAAAAAACTCGGAGAAGAATGTACAGAAACTATAATAAGTGCAAAAAATGATAATAAAGAAGAACAAATACTAGAAATAGGAGATTTAATTTATCATTTACTTGTGACTATGGCAGAACTTAATATTTCAGTTGAAGAAGTTGAGGAAGAGTTAAAAAAGAGAAGAAAGAAGATAAACAATTTAAAAGATGAAAGAAGAGAAATAGAAGAAATATGATTTTGTAAAAACTACTATGATAAGAGTTTTTGGTTAAGTTTTAATAATTTTAAACCAACCAATAACTCTAAAGATTAGTAGTTTTTAATTTGAAACAATATTTTAAAAAAGCTCAAGTTTTCTTTTATTAAAATAAACACCTTGTAAATTTAATGTGTCCAGAAAGCTTAAGGCTATATCAAAATTTCTAGAAATATTGTTTTGTATATGTGAATCAGATCCTAAAGTAACATATTTTCCGCCTAAATCGCTATAAAGATTATAAATGTCTAGTAAGGCATCATGAGATTCTTTAATATGAAGTCTTGAAGTATTAAGTTCCAAGACCTTCCCCTTATTAATAAGAGTTTTGAAAATCACAGCTAAAATATCTTTAAAATCAGCTATTAAAATTTCCTTATTATCAAATTTACAATATCTACAAGGATAATCTATATGAGATAAGGAATCGAAGTTATTATATGATTTCACGCATTTAAGCATGTCCTCAAAGTAAAGAGAGAAAAAATCTTGCTTATTATATCCTTGATTAATATAATCACAATATATATCTAGACCTTTAACTGCATGGATAGAACCTAAAACAAAATCAAAATTAGGGTTAGCAGCTATTCTTTCATTTTCTATAAGAGTATTTTCAGTTAATCCTAGTTCTATTCCTAACTTTACGTTATGTGATCTATGGATTTCATATTCACTAAAATATTCATTAATGTCAAATCTAAACTCATCTTTTACAGGATAGTCTAAATCCATATGATCTGTTATTATAATTCCTATATTTTTTTCCTTTGCTATATTAATTGCATCTATTATTTTCATAGTACTATCAGTGGAAAATTTAGAATGTATATGACTATCAAAGATCATAAAAACCTCTCCTTAAATATAAAATATTACTTTTAAATTATAACATACATTTATTGTTAGGTTACTATTATACAAAATATCTTGATTAATATTATTAATAAATATAAAATTAAATTAAAAATATAAATAAAGGTGTGTTTTTATGGAAAAATTATTCGAAATAAAGGACTTAATATTTTATAAGGAAGATTTTTTAGACAATTTAGATGAATTTGAAGATATAATAGATATTATACAAGAACTTAGTGCCAATCTTGCATATGAAGAAATAGAAGTGGTTGGTCAAAATGAGTGTTGTGAAAAGACAAATAAAAACTACATAATTGAAATACCAGGGTTTTTAGATGAAAATGATGAGTTTTTAACAAGGGAAGAAGTAGAATTACAATCAACAACAGGAGTAGAAAGAGTACTAGATTTATTCGTTATAAGAATATATAAGTGCTTAGAATGTAAAAAGTGGATAATAGATATTTTAGAGTAAAGAGAGTTGATAAATTTGAATAAATTTAACAATTTATTAAATTATTTAAGAGAATATTTATATTATTTGAGAGAAGATATAAAAGCATTAAGATTTAATAATATAAAAGAATTTATAATAAAAAGAAAAATAATATTTATAATTCTTCTAAGTTTTGTTTTTATTGTTACTTTTAAGATATATAGTTATGAATCATCGAAAGATATTGTTCTGAAAAACTTAGAAATAGCCTTAAAGGAAAATAAACCTGAAAAGATATATAAAAAAGTAGAAGTTAATAATAAAAAAATAAGTAAAAGTGATTTTCAACCATTGGCTGATTATTATTTAGATTATCCTGCTAAAATTGATGAGCTGATAAATCATCTAGGTATTTATGGAGAAAGTAGTTTTCTTGTTTTGAAAAATGAGAAAATTTTATTTTTTGATAATTATAAATTAAAAATAAATCCAATTAATATGAAAATAAATACGAATTTTAATGAAGCTGAAATTTATGTAAATAATTTAAAAATGGAATCAACAAAAATAAAAAGAAGTCTAATTCCCGGGAAATATATAATAAAAGCTGAGTTAGATACATCTTATGGACAAGTAGTTGAAGAACAAACAGTATTTGCAATACAGGATGAAGAATATACATTGAACTTAAAGGCTATAAACATAAGCTTAACATCAAATTTTAGTGATGCAAATGTATATATAAACGATGTTAATATAAATAAAACTGTAAAAGAAATAAAAAACTATGGACCGATACCATTAGAAAAAAATGTTGAGTTATATTTGGAAAGAAAATTTCCATGGGGGGTAATAAGAAGCGATAAAATTAAGGTAAATAAATTACCCAATATTAATATAGAGATTAATATTGTCAATGATACACTTACGGCTAATATAGATAAATTTATTGATAGTTTTTATAGTAGTGTCTTTAATGCTTTAAATTCTAATGACTACTCTTTAATAGAGCATTCAAGTGATGAGGCTAAGAACAAGATTTATGATAGCATAAGAAAGGAAAGTTTATTTTTAAAAAATAATTATGATATTACTGAATTAAATACAAAAGTAAAAAGTAGTGAGTATTATTATGAAAATAACACTTATAGGGCTAATGTAGTTATTAATTTAAATTATAGTATAAGTAAAAAGCTTATGCCATTTATAAAAAGTAATGTTGATGAAATGTTTTTAACTCAAATTCAGTATATTGATGAAAAATGGCAAGTGATTGACGTACAAAAGTTTAACTTAGAATAAAGGTAGGTGTATTATAGGTGAATAAAAAAATAAAAATAATAACTTTAGCTATTGCAGTAATTTTTTCAAGTAATACTTTAGCATTAGCGGATAGTACAGGCTCTTTAAAAGATAAAATAAATCAAAATCAAAATGATATAAATAATCTAGAGAATGAAAAAGGGCAAATAAATGATGAATTAGAAAATCAAGCTAATGATTTACAAGGGATTTTAAATCAAATAAATGATAAAAGTAAGGATTTGGATAGTGCAAAGGCAGAAGTAAATTCTTATCAAAGTAAAATAAATGAAGTTCAAGTTGAAATAGATAATATAAATAATGATATTTCTATTGCAGAGGATGAAATAAAAACTAGGGAAAATCTTATAATACAAAAAGAAGAAGAGGGTAAAAGAATAAAAGAAGCTTTAGATCAAAGGGTTAGGAGTTATTATAAGATTGATATAACTTCAAATTACATATATATGGTACTTAAAAGTGAAAATATAATTTCCTTACTTAATAATATAGAGAATGTATATAAAATAATAAGCTTAGATAAAAGTTTAATGGAAGCTGCCAAAAATCTTCAAAAGCAGCTAGAAGAAGAAAAAATTGAGATTTCAAAAAATCTAGAAAAAATAGAATTAAGCAAAAAGGAAATTGTTGCAAAGCAAGATGAACTAAAGGATGCACAAAAAGAATTTTTAGTAAAACAAGAGTTTCACCAAAGTAAAATGGACGAACTCTATGGATTAGAATCGCAGAAATCTAATTTAATAAATTCTCTTACAGATAAACAAGAAGAACTAGAAGCTAAAATTGGAGATTTAGTTTCGTATAATAAGCAATTACAACAAGAATTAGATAGCATATTTGATGAAATAAATAATGGGAATAATAATGGTGGCGGAAATAATAATGGTGGAGAAAATTCAGGTGGTAATGGAATACCTGGGGATCCAAGTAGCGAAACATTTTTACGACCTGGATATGGAGTTGTAACTGATGAATATGGACCTAGAACTAATCCAGTAACAGGAGAGGCAGGATTTCATACTGGTGTAGATTTAGGTGATCCTTATGGTGCGCCTGTTGCCGCATCTAAAAGTGGTGTGGTTGTATATTCAGGATGGATATCTGGATATGGAGAAACTGTAATAATTGACCATGGAGGTGGAGTACAAACCTTATATGCTCACAATAGTCAAAGGTTAGTGAGCGTTGGACAAACTGTGGCTAGAGGTCAAACAATTGCATATGTTGGATCAACAGGTATGAGCACAGGTCCACATATTCATTGGGAAATAAGAATTAATGGACAACATATAAATCCTATGCAGTATGTGTAGAACAAAGGCCGAAAGGCCTTTTTTCAATGAATAATTGATAAAAAAAACCTGTACAAAATGTTGCACAGGTTAAAGGGTTTTATGTTCATTTAAGAAAGGGAATAAATGAACATATGTGGGGTTTTATTAAAACTGTCAATAATAAATTATTAACAGTAGTATGGGCAGTTTTATAATGAAAATATATGTAATAAATAAAATAATTGTAAAATTTATATATTTATTATACTATATTTTGTCAAAAAATCCAAGAGTTTTAAAAAAAAATATCGAAAATAAGATATTTTAGGGATATATTAGAATCTTATCAAATAAAAACATAAAAAAAATAAATAAGATCTATCTTATATCAATTAAAGTCTAAGTTTTAAATAGTAAGTACTGAATACTTTGGTGATTAAACACATTTACAATTCAACTAGTATGAAAGCTTATCTATGGAAGATCGTCTTAATTAGATGTAATCATTATATTTTATGCTTGGTACCGGATCGTGTACCTGCTCCATGTTACATCAAATTAATAAATTGTTCAGAAATTTATAGTTATTTAACATTGTATTATTTCAATTGGGTAGATAATTAATAAAAACATATATATAATAGAAGATGAGGTGATATATATTGATAGATTTAAAAAAAGAAGAAATACTAAAATCTACACCAGATTATGAAGACTATACTGAAAATGAAGCAAAGTTATCAGTAGAAGAAATGCGAGAGCTTGGACTTTTAAAATGTGGTGGATGTTGTAGTAGTAAGGATAAAAAATCATCCTGCGGTTGTAAAAGCAAAAGAAAATAACATTATAAATGTATTTTATTATAAATAAATGTAAATGCTTTTAATATAAATTATAAATTAAGGGGAGGTATTAGGTGTGAGAAAACCTAGCATATTCAGCAGAGATTATGAGAGAAGAATGAGAAAACGAAGAAGAAGAATAGCTCTCATCTCAATATTAGGACTTATTATTGTTGGAATTGTATTTATGAAAATTGCTATGAGCAGTATAAATATGGATACTTTAAGAAATAAAGTTCAGATGTGGATTGATGAAGATGATACTTCTAAACAAGAAGATAAAAATATTAATAATTCAGAAAATAATGAAGATAATCAAGTAGTTGAAGAAGCACCTAAAGAACCTGAGATAAAGCTTATAGAATTTAAAATTAATGACAATGTTATGATAAAAGCAGAATACGAAGATATAAATGGAACAATTAAGCTTAAAGAAGTAAAGGAAGTACCAAACAATATCTATTATTCTATGAATGCAGGAAAAAATTTAATTTTGACTATAGATGAAAAACAAAATATGAAAATTTTTAATATGGACAAAAAAGAAGTTAATATAACAAAGGATAAATATACAGCACCGAATGGTGAAGTATTTAATAAAGATTCAGTTATACAAACATATAGCGGATACTTATGGAATGTAGAGGCAAAGTTTATAAGTGATACAAGTGTTGCATATATAAGCAATGTGCCTTACTTTGGATATGATTTAAATAAATATATATGGGTTGTAGATTTAAGCAATAATAATCATAAGACATTATGGAGTTCTAAAGGAAAAGAAATAAAATTTGGAGAATTAAAAGAAAAAGGATTAGAAGTTGTAATTGATGGCAATGTTAAATATGTAAATGTTAATGGAGAATTAACAAATTAACTAAAAGTTTAAATGTTATAAATATCAAGTATAATTCAAGTAAGTGAGGAATATTTATTATAACTTATATAAACAAATGTTTGAAAGTATTTGATATTATATGGTATAATAACCTAGTTATATCAATTATGATAGAATCGTACTATTTTAGGAGGAAGAGTATACAATGGAAGCTAAAATGGAAAAAATAGAGAAAAACGTTGTTAAGTTTGAAGTAAAGGTTGAAGCTGGAGAATTTCAAGAGGCTATAAAGAGAGCTTACAATAAGAATGTTAAAAATTTCAATGTGCCAGGATTCAGAAAAGGAAAAGTTCCTATGGCTATAGTAAAAAAATATTATGGAATAGGAGTTTTGATTGAAGATGCAGTTAATTTTGCAATAGACTCATCATATCCAAAGGTATTAGAAGAAAATAATATAGTTCCTGTTGACTATCCAAAGGTAGATGTAATAACAGCAGAAGAAGGAAAAGACTTTATATATACTGCAGAAGTTACAGTTTATCCAGAAGTAGAATTAGGAGAATATAAAGGTTTAAAAGTAGAGAAGCCATCTTATGAAGTTACAGAAGATGCAATAAATGAGAAGTTAAAAGAAATGCAACAAAAAAATGCTAGAATTGAAACTAAAGAAGATGGAGAAGTAGCTACAGGAGATACAGTAGTTATAGATTTCAAAGGATTTATTGATGATGTAGCATTTGAAGGCGGAGAAGGAAAAGATTATTCACTTGAAATAGGTTCAGGTTCATTTATAGATACTTTTGAAGATCAATTAGTTGGATCTAAGGCTGGAGATGAAGTGGAAGTTAATGTTACTTTCCCTGAAAACTATGGTAGAGAAGAATTAAATAATAAAAAGGCAAGATTTGAAGTTTTAGTAAAAGAAATAAAGATTAAAGAATTACCAGAAATAGATGATGAATTTGCAGGTGAAGTATCAGAATTCGATACATTAGTAGAATTAAAAGAAGACATAACAAAGAAATTAGTAGAAACTAACAAGGACAGAGAAGAAAGAGAACATGAAGATGCAATAATAAAAGCTGTCGTTGAAAATGCAAAGGTTGAAATACCTACTGTTATGGTAGAAAAAGAAATAGATACAATGGTAAAGAATTTAGAACAAAGACTTCAATATCAAGGATTAAACCTAGAACAATATTTCCAATTTACTGGAACTGATGAAGCTAAAATGAGAGATTATATGAAAGAGAATGCTGAAGTTAAGGTAAAGACAGATTTAGTTTTAGAAGCTATAGAAAAAATTGAAAATATAGAAGTAACAGAAGAAGAATTAAAAGAAAAAGCTAAAGAAGTTGCAAAAATGTATTCAGCAGAAGAAGATGAAAAGCTAGTTGATTTATTATTAAATGGTCAAAGAGCAGCACTTGTATCTGATGCAAAAGTAGCTAAAACTATAACATTCTTAGTTGAAAATAATAAATAATATATAAAAATAATTGCCAGAATAAAATTCTGGCAATTATTTCAAATATTCATTAACAAAATAAATAAAATCTTATATAATTTAATATATATATATATTTCAATTAATAATATAAATCATTATAGTTTTATAAGTTATAATTAATAAATCTATTGAATAAAATAGTAAATTGGAAGCATATATTTTTGATTTTTTATATAAGTTGTTAAAACACTGACGTTACATGAATTCTAGAAATTTTAAAAATAATTTAATTAAAAGTCAAAAATATTTATTGCAACTTATATAATTAGTTTTTATTAATATGGATATATTATAAAAGAAGGTAGAAAATAGAGAAGGAGGGAATAAGAAATGAGTTTAGTTCCTATGGTTGTAGAGCAAACTAGCAGAGGCGAAAGATCTTACGATATTTTTTCAAGATTATTAAAAGATAGAATAATTATGTTAAGTGGAGAAATTGATGATAATACTTCAAATTTAGTAGTATCTCAACTACTGTTCTTAGAAAGTGAAGATCCTGATAAAGATATTTATATTTACATAAATAGTCCAGGAGGATCAATAACAGCAGGAATGGCTATTTATGATACAATGCAATATATTAAACCAGATGTATCTACTATATGCATAGGCATGGCCGCATCAATGGGATCATTTTTACTTTCATCTGGAGCAAAGGGAAAAAGATTTGCGTTACCAAATAGTGAAATTATGATTCATCAACCTCTAGGTGGTTTCAAAGGTCAAGCAACAGACTTTGATATACACGCAAAGAGAATATTAAAAATAAAAGAATCTTTAAATAAAATATTAAGTGAAAATACTAATCAGCCTCTTGATAAAATCAAAGCAGATGTTGAAAGAGATTACTTTATGTCAGCAGAAGAAGCTATGAATTATGGGTTAGTGGATAAGGTGATTACTAAAAATGATAAAGGTAGCAACGAAATATAGTTCTATCTTAACCTAAGCGAGGTGAATTTATGGCTAAATACGATGATAAGAAACAACTGAAATGTTCTTTCTGCGGAAAGAATCAAGAACAAGTTAAAAGATTAATAGCTGGACCAGGCGTATATATATGTGATGAATGTATAGATTTATGTTCTGAAATAATAGCAGATGAGTTTGAAGAAAGTATAGAATTAGATACAACAAGTGTGCCTAAGCCAAATGAAATTAAAAATTATTTAGATCAATACGTAATTGGTCAGGAGAAAGCTAAAAAATCATTATCTGTTGCAGTTTATAATCATTACAAGAGAATAAACTCTAATTTAATGGATGATGATATAGAACTACAAAAGAGCAATATTCTTTTATTAGGTCCTACAGGTTCTGGTAAAACACTTTTAGCACAAACATTAGCTAAATTTTTAAATGTTCCATTTGCTATTGCAGATGCAACTACACTAACAGAAGCTGGATATGTAGGCGAAGATGTAGAAAATATCCTATTAAAATTAATCCAAAACGCTGACTATGATATAGAAAGAGCAGAAAAAGGAATAATATATATAGATGAAATAGATAAAATTGCTAGAAAATCTGAAAATCCATCTATTACTAGAGATGTTTCTGGAGAAGGAGTTCAACAAGCATTATTAAAGATACTTGAAGGAACTACAGCCTCAGTACCTCCACAAGGAGGTAGAAAACATCCTCATCAAGAATTCTTACAAATAGATACATCTAATATCTTATTTATTTGTGGTGGAGCATTTGATGGAGTAGATAAAATAATAGAAAAGAGAACAGAAAAAAGTTCTATAGGATTTGGAGCAAATATAACATCTAAGCATACTAAAGATATTGGTAAATTACTTAAGGATATAATGCCAGGAGATTTATTAAAATTTGGACTTATACCAGAATTCGTTGGTAGATTACCAGTTGTAGTAACTTTAGAATCATTAGACAATGATGCTTTAGTTAATATATTAACTGAACCAAAAAATGCTTTAGTTAAACAATATAGAAAGCTTTTCGAAATAGATAATGTAGAACTAGAATTTACTGGTGAAGCATTAAAGGCAATTGCTGATGAAGCTATAGAAAGAAAAACTGGAGCTAGAGGATTAAGGTCTATAGTAGAAGAAATGATGACTGATGTTATGTTTGAAATTCCTTCTGATGAAACAATTTCAAAGATTGTTATAAATGAAGACTGTATAAAATCTAAAAAGAGTCCAGAAATTATGAGATTGTCTGACGGTGAGGTAAGACCTCAATTAAAGGCTAAGAAAACTAAAAAAAGAAAAGGTATAGAAACAGCTTAATATAAGAACATCTTATTGTTATATTTAACAGTAAGATGTTCTTTTTTTATTCTTTAGGAAATTAAAAAAGTTTAGTATTTTTATAACTATTTATGATTTCTTTCTTCTGCTGGCGAAAGGGCATATGTAAGTTTACGTTGACTTGAAGTAGAACGACGGAATAAGAAAATTTGAATATGACCTTTTTTTATACTAAATTGGAAAAACAATATGTATAAGAAAAATCATGGTAATTATCCCTTTTTTTATAGAATATTAACTTAGGATTAAGTTAATAATATGTATATAATTAAAAGAAGGGAGGGTGCATTACTTCTTAAAAGTTAATGCAAATTTTATGACTGAAATATTAGTGATATTGCAAATAACAACAATGCTATTGTTTATATACTATATGGTGAATAATAATAAAGGCCATAGTAGCAGTAAGATTGTTATAGAAAAAGAAAATATAAAAGAAATGGATAAATTAAATAGGTTGCGAAGCATTCAATTAACGCAACCATTAACAGAAAAGAGTAGACCTACTAAATTTCAAGAAATAATTGGTCAAGAAGATGGGGTAAAGGCATTAAAGGCAGCACTGTGCGGACCAAATCCTCAACATGTTATAATATATGGGCCACCAGGTATTGGAAAAACAGCGGCAGCTAGATTAGTTTTAGAAGAAGCTAAAAAAATGGAAAAGTCTCCATTTAAAAAGGATGCAAAATTTATAGAAATAGATGCAACAACAATAAGGTTTGATGAAAGAGGTATAGCTGATCCGTTAATAGGGTCAGTACATGATCCTATTTATCAAGGAGCAGGGTCTCTAGGAGTAGCAGGAATACCACAGCCAAAGCCTGGAGCTGTAACAAAAGCACATGGAGGAATTTTATTTATGGATGAAATAGGAGAACTTCATCCTATAGAATTAAATAAACTTCTTAAGGTATTAGAAGATAGAAAAGTATTTTTAGATAGTTCCTATTACAGCAGTGAGAATCCAAATATGCCAGACTATATTAAAGAAATATTTGATAATGGTCTTCCAGCAGATTTTAGATTAATAGGAGCAACAACAAGGAGTCCAGAAGAAATAGTTCCAGCTATACGATCAAGATGTGTAGAAATTTTCTTTAGATCTCTTGAGCAGAAAGAAATAAGAGTTATAGCAAAAAATGCAGCCAATAAAATAGGGTTGGAAATTAATGAAGAATGTTTAAATTTAATTTCTAAATATTGTACAAATGGTAGAGACGTTGTGAATTTAATACAACTTTCATCAGGAGTAGCAATAAATGAAGATAGAAATGATATAAATATAGATGATATACAATGGGTTATAGAAAATGGTAACTATACACAAATCCCAGATAAAAAGATTAGAAATAAATCTCAAGTTGGAGTAGTTAATGGGTTAGCAGTACATGGAGCTAATATAGGTATATTAATGGAAATAGAAGCAACTGCAAAGAAAGTAACTCATAGAATAGGAAATTTAAAGGTTACAGGTATAGTTGAGGAAGAGGAAATAAGTAGTAATAATAGGAAAATAAAAAGAAAAAGCACTGCATACTCATCAATCCAGAATGTACTTACAGTATTGAATAATATTTTTAATTTAGAATGTGAAAATTATGATATACATATAAATATTCCAGGAGGAATGCCAGTGGATGGTCCATCGGCAGGAATAACAATAGCAACGGCTATATATAGTGCTATAAATAAAGTTAAGATAAATAGTAAAGTTGCAATGACAGGAGAAATAAGCCTACTAGGAGAAGTAAATCCTATTGGAGGAGTTAGTGCAAAAATAAATGCGGCTCAAAAAGCAGGTGCGACAAAGGTTATTATACCTATAGATAACTGGAAAAATAGCTTTAAAAATATGGAAGGTATAAAAGTTATTCCTGTGAAAACTTTAAATGAAGTAATAGAAAATGCTATATTAGAGGACGTAGTTGTAGATGATATAGTAGTTAATAATAATATGGATGTATTATCAGCAAGGGGAGAAGAAAAAAGGAATATGCTATAAAAAGCAGATTCTTTTTCACTTGCTATTTGAAGTAGCAATAAAATGTGATTCCTTATATAATCTATTATGGTTTCTTTAGATAAATTTATTGTTAAAAATCTATTAACAGTATTGTCCATTGATAAATTCGAATTATGTATTATAATAATATATACATGATAATAATAAGCAGATGATAATAAATATTAGCTATTTGCCATAAAGTTATGGTATAATGATTGATAAATTAAAATAGATTGAAAAATTATAATTTTATGTGTATACTATAAAAGTTACATAATGATATAAGGAGGATGGGAATAATGAGTGATATATTAATGACTCTACCTTTGATTCCTCTAAGGGGAATTAGTATTTTCCCTAATATGATAATACATTTTGATGTAGGAAGAGAAAAGTCTAAAGCAGCTATTGAAGCAGCTATGGAAAATCAAACCAATATATTCCTAGCAACTCAAAAGGATTATGAAATAGAGGAACCAGAAATTAATGATATTTACGATATAGGAACTATATGTAAAGTTAAACAAATAATAAAATTACCAAACAACATAATTAGAGTATTAGTTGAAGGGTTAGACAGAGGAAAGATAACTAGTTTAGATAATAGTGAAGATTATTTCAAAGTTTCTGTAGAAAAAATAGAAGAACCTTCAAATGAAGAATATGAAGATATTGAAGCTTACATAAATTCATTAAGAAAAAGCTTTAGTAGATATATTAAGGCTTCAGGAAATATTAAAAGCAACATTATGTCTATATTCGATACTATAGAAAATTACAGTGAATTAATAGATGTAGTTGCATCTTATGTAATTATAGATGAGGATAAGAAACAAGAAATATTACAAGAAATAGACTGTATTAAAAGAATAGAAAAACTACTTATTATAATAGAAAATGAAATAGATATAATAAATGTAGAAAAGAAGATAGGCAAAAAGCTTAGAGAAAGTGTTGATAAATCTCAAAGAGAATATTATATAAGAGAACAAATAAAAGTTCTTCAAGAGGAAATTGGAGAATATGATGAAGATAAAAAAGAAATCTCTAAGTATGAAGAAAGAATAAAGAAATCTAAGTTACCAAAGTATGTTAAGGAAAAAGCAGAAAGTGAATTATCTAGATTGAAATCTGTATCTGGGCAAGGTTCCGAAAGTAATGTGATAAGAAGTTATTTAGATTGGATACTTGATATACCTTGGAGTAAATCAACAAAGGATAATTTTGATATTAAAAATGCAGAGAAAATACTTAATGATGAACATTATGGTTTAGAGGAAGTAAAGGAAAGAATAATAGAATATTTAGCTGTTAAGCAATATACTAATACTCTAAAGGGGCCTATATTGTGTTTAGTTGGTCCACCAGGAGTTGGTAAGACATCAATAGCTAAATCAATAGCCAATGCTACAAATAGGAAATATGCAAGAATGTCCTTAGGGGGAGTAAGAGATGAGGCTGAAATAAGAGGTCATAGGAAGACCTATGTTGGAGCCATACCTGGAAGGTTAGCATATGTTTTAAAGGAAGCTAAGGTAAACAATCCTCTTGTTTTATTAGATGAAATAGACAAATTAGGAGCAGATCACAGAGGTAATGTTTCTGATGCTCTTCTAGAAGTTTTAGATAGTGAACAAAATAATACATTTAGAGATCACTATTTAGAATTAGATATGGATTTATCTAAAATATTATTTATAACAACTGCTAATTCATTAGATACAATACCATCACCACTTTTAGATAGGATGGAAATTATAGAGGTATCTGGATATACTTATGAAGAAAAATATAATATAGCAAAAGATCATCTTATACCTAAGTTATTAAAGGAACATAAGTTAACTAATGAGCAATTCAAAATATCAGAAAGTGCTATAAAAGAAATTATTAATTCTTATACTAGAGAAGCTGGAGTAAGAAGCTTAGAGAGAGTTTTAGGAAAGTTAATAAGAAAAGTACTTACAGAAATGATGAGAGATAATAAAAAAGCCATATCAATATCTGCTAATAGAATAGAAAAGTATTTAGGAAATAAAATTTATACTTTTGATATAAAAGAAAAAGAAGATAGAGTAGGTGTAGTAAAGGGAATGGCATGGACAGCCGCTGGCGGAGATACGTTGCCAGTTGAGTCTGTAATTATGAAGGGAACTGGAAAATTAATTCTTACAGGTCAATTAGGAGATGTTATGCAGGAATCAGCTAAGATTGCCTTTGGATTTGTAAGAGCTAATGCAAGTAAATATGGAATTGAAGAAGAATTCTATAAAAACACAGATATTCATATACATTTCCCAGAGGGAGCTATAAAGAAGGATGGACCTTCAGCTGGTGTAACTATAATTACATCTATTGTATCAGCATTAACAAAGAAAAAAGTAAGAAGTAATGTTGCTATGACTGGAGAGGTAACATTAACAGGCACAGTTCTTGCAATAGGTGGATTAAAGGAAAAATCAATAGCCGCATTTAGAGCTGGTATTGATACTATAATAATTCCAAAGGAAAATGAGAAGGATATTATTAAAATCCCATCTACAGTGAAGAATAAGCTTAATATCATTGCAGTTAATCATGTCAATGAAGTATTAAATAAAGCTATAATTGGAGTTGAAAATATTGGTTAAAATTATAAATTCAGATTTTGTTATATCTGCAGTTAAAAGAGAACAATATCCCATAACTGGATTGCCAGAAGTTGCTTTTGTAGGGCGTTCTAATGTTGGTAAAAGTTCTATAATTAATGCTATAACTAATAGAAAAAAACTTGCTAAAGTTAGTCAGACACCTGGAAAAACAAGATTAATTAATTTCTTTATCATAAATGGAGATAAATTTTATTTAGTTGATTTGCCTGGATATGGATATGCGAAAGTTTCAAAGACGGAAAAAGCAAGTTGGGGCAATACTATAGAAACTTACTTAAATGATAGAGAAGAGTTAAAGAGGGTAATACTTTTAGTTGACTCTAGACATAAACCAACAGCAGATGATATACAAATGCATGAATGGATTAAATTTTATGGTTACGATGAAATAGTTATAGCAACGAAAAGTGATAAGCTGTCTAATAATGAATTAAGAAAAAGTGAAAAAGTGATAAAGGAAACATTGAATTTATCAAAGGAAGATAAATTATATTTCTTTTCAGCAGTTAATAAAAAGGGAAAAGATGAATTAATAGATAATCTTTTTGGGTCCATAATTGAACAAAAAGAAGAATAAACAAAAACAGAACTTAAAGTATTAAAGCTTTAAGTTCTTTTTTATTTGTTAAAATTTTAAAATATTACAATAAAAAACAGTGGCAATTATTATTCGAGAGAATAGTATATATTATAAAAACAAAAAAACTAAAAATCCCAAGGAGGAGTAAGTTATGGAAATGAATGAAATTCTAAATGGTTTAAATTCATACGGTGCTAACGATGGAATTGCACCTCAATGTCCACCACAAGGCATACAAGGTTTCAACAATAATTGTGGAAACAATTGTGGATTTGGAAGCTGGATCTGGATTCTTTTAATACTATTCTATAGTGGAGGATTTGGCGCTAAAAATAATAGATGTTGCTGTAGAAAAGAAAGAAAACAAGATTGTTGCTGTGACAATTACGGATATGGAAGCGGAAACTGCTCATCTTATCTATTCCTATTAGTAATTCTATTCCTATGTAATGGCTGCTCTGGTTCCGGTAATATCGGAAGCGGAAATCTATTTGGCGGATGCTGCTAGTTTAAATTAGAAAGGAGAGATAATCATGTCAAAGAAACATTCTAACAAAAAAGACTACTATGATGATTGCTGTTGCTGTGAACCAGCACCATGCTGTGGAGCTGGAAATGCATTTAATGGAATGAATAGTTGCATTACACCAATAATATTCTTGTTGATAGCATGTGGTTCAGGTGTTTTAAATAACAATTGTTCATATTTAATAATTTTATTATTCTTACTATGTGGAGGCTCTTTCGGAAACCTATTTGGTGGAGAAGGCTGTTGTTAGTATAGAGGATGGAGGGCTATGCCCTCCAAAAAAATGTCTTAAATTATAAACATATTAGCTTTTTTTACATATAATAAATCAAAGGAATATAATAGGAGGAACCTAGATGTCAAGGAAAAAGCGTAGGCATAAAGGAGATAGAGCAGTTAATGAAAATTCTAGTAATAGAATGAACAATGCTCCTTTTGGGATAAATCCAGCTCAACTTATGAGTATGTTAGGTGGTAATATGGATATGAGTCAAATTGGAAATATGCTTTCATCCATGAATATGGATGGATTAGATTTGAATAATTTTAATTTGGGGAATTTAAATAATAATCATCAAGAAAACAATATGAATTCTAGTAATAGAAATATGTTTGATTTAGGAGCTTTACAAGGAATGATGAATAATTTAGGGTTGGGAAATTTTAACTTTAATAATAATTCTCCTCAGCAGTATTCAAACGTAACTAATGATAGTAATAATTTAAACATATCTGATGATGAGATAGATAGTCTAGATAATGAATTAAGAGATGATGATGAAAACATACAAATGTTAATTGCCATTAAAAGTATAGTTGATCCGAAGAAGGCTGCATTTATAGAGAGGATTATAGAGGCATATAATAATGGTGATTTTAAATAATACTTTTATATGAAAGTTATTAAATATATTTTTTATGTATAAAAGAAGAACCATAAGCAAAGAATAATAATGTACCGGAGAAGTATTCTCCTTATAGCAAACGTAGAGAAATCTTCGTTTAAGCTAAACCCCCCCATCCCCCTTTTAGGCCGCTATTAGCGGCCTTTTGATTTTTATATTTTCTTTATTGAAGATATCTTGAGGGAAGTATATCCATCAAATTTAACAGTCAAATAAAGCAATAATTCCTTTGCTGGAGTAGAATCATGTACATTTTTTGTGTTCTCAAAAGATAAAGTCCAATTTATTCCTAAAACATTTCCATCCTTATCCCATTCAAAATCTGTAAAATATCCATTTTGAAATGAATATCTACTATTATCTTTATCTAATCCCCATAAAATTGCTAGTTCATTACTATCAATGTCTGAAGAAAAAATATTTGGAGCTTCTGATAATTCATATGGAGCTTCAATAATATCTATGAAACTTTGAATAACAGAAAGACCTTGAACTTTTGGTTTTGAAAATGTTATATCTTTTAACTTATCTTCAAAAAAAATATATCCTTTAGTAGAGCCATCTCCTTTACTAGAAGATAAGGATAATAATTTAGGAGTCTTGTTATTATTAGAGTCTAATATTCCAATTATATTATCATTAGATGTGAAAGTATTTATGAAGTTAACACCATTCCATGAGAATATATAATTTATAGGAGTTTTATCTTTAGATAATCTAACAATAATTTCAGGAATATTATTTCGTGATATATCTAAAATATCTATCTTTATTGGCCATTTAGCAACTGAATCTCCAAGTAATGCCAAGTTATCTTTATTAGTTAATGGATACGTTTTATCTTTACTTTTTATATTTATTATGTAGCTATTATTTTCCTTGGATATTTCTATTTCATCTTTTTCACCATCACCATTTAAATCAAAAGATGTATTATTTTTAGAACTAACAGGAGTAAAGGTTTCAATATATTTATCTTTTGTAAAGTAAAAGTAAATTGACGAAATGAATACAAAAAGTATAAGTAATGATATTATATAAGATAATATAGAGTTCTTCTTTATAATAATGAATTTTGACATATAATCACCTCAATTTATTATATGAAATTCATCAGTGATTAATTCAATATAAATAAAAAGCTAGAAATTAAATAAAATTCCTAGCTTTCCGTTTATTGACAATCTTTACATAGTCCATAAAAAAATATTTTATTTGATAGAACCTTATATTCTGAGCACTCCTCAGCAGTACGATTAAGAGTTGTAAATGATATATTTTGTAAATCAGTTACCTTACTACAGTTTATACATTGGATATGAGCATGTTCGTGGGAATTAGCATCATATCTAAAATTACCTTCTCCAACATTAATTTCTTGAACTAAGCCAACTTCTACTAAAGTCTTTAATGCTTTATAAACTGTAGCTAAACTCATAGTAGGGTATTCAGGTTGAAGTGCTTTATATATAATTTCTGCAGAAGGATGTTCATTTGTACTCATTAAATATTTGTAAACTGCTAATCTTTGAGGAGTAAGTTTTAATTTCTTTTCTCTGAAGATAGAAGTTATATTCTCCATAATACACCATCCTTTTATATTGTTTATATAATTATATAATACTCTATATTATATGTCAATGTATCTTTTTTAGTAATTAATTCTAATAAATAATCAATATTAATTATTAAGTTGTTTAAATAATTAATATTATTTAGCATTTAAAGTAAAATTTTCTTTTAAGTATTGTAATTATAAATTTAATATGTTAATATAATAATGAGGTTGTTAATTAATTAACAAACTCTGAGGTTTAAATTAATATAAATATAGCATAATAATATCATAAAAATTAGCAATAATATATATATATTTCAAAATAATAATCTATATAATTAGAATAATGTAATACACATATTTATAAGGAGGAAATAAAATGGCAAAATATAAAGTTGGAGATGAATTAATTGTAATAAGCGATCCTTCAGAGGAAAAAGAAAAGTTAAGAGAATTAACATATCTCACAACAGATGGAGATTATGCACAAATATCATGGGGATTAAAAATTGTTAAAGTTGAATATGATAAACCATATGTAACTTTAACATATAGAAATGTTGATGGTGAAATAAACAAAGTATTTGCTGAATGTAGAGATATAGAAAACTTTGATCAGGAAAAAGTACTAGAAAAAGCTCTTTTAAAAGCATTCACAAATGAAATAATAAATATTTCAGTAGTTAAAAATAATACTCATTGTAAATTATAAAGAGGGATAATTACTTTCTAATGTTTATTAATCATAGCATTAAAAAGTAATTCCTTCTTTTTTATTTTATAGTGAAGTGTATAGAAGTTTAAATTTTATGATTTTCTTTTAAATTAGATATAACTATTATATAATTAGTATAAATTATGTATTGAGGATGAGAAAATGGATATTTTTATAGCTAGACAAGGGATATATAATAAAAAAGAAAAAGTAGTAGCTTATGAGTTATTATATAGAAATTCATTAAACAATAGGTTTGATGATTCTATCCAAGAAGAAATAGCAACATATAAAGTTATAGAAAATATATCTTCTTTTGGATTGGACATTTTAACTGATAATAGAAAAGCTTTCGTAAATTTTTCAGAGATGTTAATAAAGAAGAATATTGCAACATTATTACCTAAAGATAAAGTGGTAATAGAAGTATTAGAAACTGTAAATCCATCTAAAGAAATAATAGATAGATTGAAGTTTTTGAAAGAAGTTGGATATAGTATAGCTTTGGATGATGTAATAGAAGAAGAACATATTATAAATTTTAGAGATGTTATAGATATAGTAAAAGTTGACTTTTTACTTTCATCTAAAGAATCAAGGAAAAAAATAGCTAACATTTGCAAAGAGTTGAATATAGAGATGCTGGCAGAGAAAATAGAGACATTAGAAGAGCTAAAAGAAGCACAAGATTTAGGTTATGATTATTATCAAGGCTATTATTATAGTAAGCCATCTATATTTTTGGGAAAAGATATTTCTATTAAAAACACCAGTATTTTTTCACTTTTAGTTGAGCTTATAAGAGAAGATTATGATTTAGATAAAGTAGAATATATAATAAAAACAGATATTGCACTAACATATAAATTTTTAAGATTCATAAATTCGGCATACTTTAATTTTTTATATGAGATAAAATCTATAAAGCAAGCTATTATATTAATAGGCAGAGAAGAACTTAGAAAATGGCTATCAATATTGTCTGTTGTTGAAATATCATCAGGTAAAAGTGATGAATATGCTAAAAATATAATTATAAGAGCTAAATTCTGTGAAGAAATAGCTTCTATATGCAATGAAGATGCATCTTCAGCTTTTATGGTGGGTTTATTTTCAAATTTACATCTTATGATAGAAAAAGATGTAGAGTATTTAGTAGAAAATTTACCTGTTAATATGAAAATAAAAAAAGCATTACTTGGAGAAGATAATATTTTTAGAAATATATTAGAATTATCTTTAGCTTATGAAATGCTTGATAATGAGAATATAACAAAGCAGTGTAACAAATTAAAGGTTAATAAAGGGGCACTATGGAATTCATATTGTAAAGCTATTGAATGGAGTAAAAATATAGGGAATTAAGTCGATATTTATCTTACAGAAATAGGCATGAAATACTTTATTTTAACAAGAATATATAATATAATATAAGAAAGTTGTGATTTCGTTTTCACGTATGGGTATTGGGGGGAGAATCATGAGCAAATGTCCATTTTGGTCAACTAATAATGAAAAGATAAGTTGTTATAATGCATGTCCTATGCATTCAGAAGATAGTACATGTCCATTTAAAGAATTTTTATCTTCAAGTAATAAAGTAGCATTTGTTGATAATGTGGATGAAGACTTATTTTATTCACAAGATAGGTATATAAATTATTCAGATGAAAAAGTTATTAATTATTAAATTTTAATAGGAGTTGTCTTACGACAACTCCTATTTTATGCATTTATGTAGCAAGTCTTGCTTTAATGTCCATAATTCTTTAGATAAATCAACATAATAAGTATGTGGATTTTCAAATCTCAATATTTCAGGCCACATTTTAGTACTTTGATCTCTAGAAAATTCTTTTATTTCTAAAACTGAAGGACTTTCATAAATTTGTTGCCCTTTATCAAAAACTTTAACCATTAAATCTTTAACATAAAAATTAGTTACTAACTTTCTTTTCCAAGTTTCTATAGGATGGAAAATCTCAAGAGGCATTGATTCATCAATTATTTCATGATTTAAAGCAATGACATCTGCTATTGCATTGTGAGTTTCCTTATCATAAATTCTGTATATCTTTTTAAATCCTGGATTAGTAATTTTTTCAGTATTTTCACTTATTTTTATCTTAGGAACTATTTTATTATCATTCTCAACAGCTACTAATTTATAAACTCCTCCAAAAACAGGTTCAGATTTTGCAGTTATTAATCTTTCACCAACACCAAAGGAATCTATACAAGCACCTTGATTTAAGACATCTCTAATAATATGCTCATCTAATGAGTTAGACACAATTATTTTGCAATCAGAATAACCAGCAGCATCTAAAAGCTTTCTGCATTTTTTAGTCAAATATGCTATATCTCCTGAATCAATTCTAATTCCTTTAGGTCTTTTACCCATAGGCTTTAATACTTCATTGAATACTTTTATAGCATTAGGGATTCCTGATTTTAAAACATTATATGTATCAACAAGAAGTGAACAATTATCAGGATAAACCTCTGCCCAAGCTTTAAAGGCTTCATATTCTGTATCAAATAATTGAACCCAACTATGAGCCATTGTACCAACAGCTGGAACATCAAAGTATTTATCCGCAATAGTACAAGCTGTTGAATCACATCCACCGATTATTGAAGCTCTAGCTCCATAAATAGCCCCATCGTACCCTTGAGCTCTACGAGAACCAAATTCCATGACAGTTCTACCAGCTGCGGCTCTACAGATTCTATTAGCTTTAGTTGCAATAAGAGTTTGATGATTTATTGTAAGTAAAATCATTGTTTCTATAAATTGAGCTTGAACAACTGGACCTCTAACCATAACTAATGGTTGATTTGGAAAAACAAAATTTCCCTCTGGAATAGCCCATACGTCACATTTAAATTCGAAGTTTTCTAAGTAATTTAGAAATTCTTCTGAAAATAAATTCTTGTTTCTTAAATAATCTATATCAGATTCAGTGAATTTCAAATTATTTAAATATTGAATTAGTTGATCAACTCCAGCCATTATACAATAGCCTCCGCCATCTGGAACTCTTCTAAAATACATATCAAAATATGCTATTTTATTTTGAATCTCTTTATTAAAGTAGCCATTTGCCATTGTTAATTCATAAAAATCAACCAACATAGTAAGATTACGTTCATTAGTAACATCAAATCTAATTAAGTTTTCCATGTTTTTCTCCCTTATTTTTCAATTAGCAATTTTAAATTAATAATTAATAATTGAAGATATTTTGCTATACAAAACTTACAAGTCAATTAATACAAAGTAAATTTTAAATTAAAAATCCTTTAAGATCTTTCTACTTTAATTATTAATCTTTAATTGTTAATTGTTTTGTTTTTCAAAATTAAATATATTAAATATATTGTACATCTAGAGATAAATTATTACAATATAGATATTTATAGCATAAAAAAGACAATAATACATAAAAAAGGAGCAATTATGAAAATTTATTTAGATAACTATCAAAAGGAAGCTGTATATATAAAAGAAAATAATGTATTAGTAGTAGCGGCACCTGGATCAGGAAAAACAACAGTTATTATTAATAGAGTAAATCATTTAGTAACTGATTTAAAAGTAAAATTGGGTAATATAATTGTAATAACATTTACAAGAGCTGCTGCAGATAATATGAGAAATAGATATAAAAATATTTTTAATAGAGAAATTGCACCTTTTTTTGGAACATTTCATGGGTTGTTTTATAAAATTCTTTTAAGAGAAGGATTTAATATTTCTATAATTGAAGGTGGTATAGCTCATAGAATAATTAAATCTACATTAAATAAATATTCTGATGAAGTAAGTGAAGATAAAATAAAGGAAGCCTTGAATAATATATCTTTTTTCAAAACATCTCTTAAGAATATAGACGAATTCAAGACAACAATGGCAAAAGATATTTTCATTGAGTGTTTAGAAAAATATGAAGATTATAAAGCAAAAAATGGACTTTGGGATTTTGATGACTTATCAATTAAGGTTGTAAATTTATTAAAGGATAACCCAGAAGTTTTAAGCAAGTATCAAATGATGTTTAAATATATGTTAGTAGATGAATTTCAAGATTGTGACGAATTGCAAATTAAGTTTTTGAAAATGTTAAATAAAAACAATTCATTGTTTGCAGTTGGAGATGAGGATCAATGTATATATAGTTTTAGAGGGTCAAGACCAGAATATATGGTCAGTTTTAGTGAAATTTTTGAACATGCTAAAAAAATATATTTAGCTACTAATTATAGAAGCACTAATAATATAGTAGAAGTATCAAAAGAAATAATTAAAAATAATAAAAGTAGAAACAATAAATTGATAAAAGCAAACAAGGATTCAGTTGGAATAATAAATTTTAGAACACCTTATGATGAAAGAATCCAAGGTGAGGATATAGCAAGCATAATAGAAAAGTCAATAGATGATCTAAGTGACAATGCTATATTATATAGAACTAATATGGAAGCTAGAAGTATAATTGATACTTTTACCAGAAGAAGGATTCCATTTATTCTCTTAGATAAGGGGTATAACTTCTTTGAGCATTTTATATGTAAGGATATTTTGTCTTACCTAAGACTTTCAATAGATATAAACAATAAAGAAAATTTTTTATCAATAATAAATAAGCCTTTTAGATATGTAAGTAAAGCAAATTTAGAATATATAAGAAGTTATATTGAATACAAATCACCTTTTGATATTTTAATAGAAAAAAGAGATACACCCCCATATCAAGCAAAAAAAATAGATGATTTAAAAAGAGACATACTTTATCTTAATAAAATTTCACTTTCTGGGGCAATACAGTATATAATTTCAGAACTAAATTATATAGATTATCTAAAAGAGTATGGTGAACGATATAATCAAAGTATAGAGGAGTTAGAGGATATAGTAGAAGAATTTAAATCTGCGGCAGATGGGTTAAAAACAATAGTAGAATTATTATCTCATGTAGAAAAAGTAAAACAAAAGATAGAGGAAAGTAAAGAGGTGAAAGATGGAGTAATTTTGAGCACAATACACGGGGTTAAAGGAATGGAATTTAAAAATGTTTTTATAATTAATTCAACAGAAGAAATAATCCCACATAAGTCATCGATGGAAGAAAATATAGAGGAAGAAAGAAGATTATTTTATGTTGCAGTAACTAGGGCAATAGATAATATATATATTTTTTCTCCCAAAACTCAAAAAGGTAAGTTTAAAGATATTTCTAGATTTGTTTTAGAAGGTGGGTTAAAAAGTATAAATGTAAATCATGATTATGGAATAAAGATGAATGATAGTATTCATCATAAAAGTTATGGTAATGGAAAAGTATTGTCAATAAATGACGATGTAATTAAAATAGATTTTGGGGATTGTGTGAGTAAAAGTTTTTCACTAAAGGTTTTAATAGAGAATAATATTATTACAATGAATAACTAAGTGTTCACTATTATGCAGGTAAGTTGTATAATTTTATTATGGTAATTAAAGGGGGATTTGTAATTGGTTTATATCTTAATAGGAATAGTAGTAGTTGTTGTACTTTATTTTGTTATAACATTTGCTGTAGAAAGTGGAGTTTATTATGCATTAATTAAATTTGAGAAAACTAGAAAAAGAGATGATAGCATAGTAATTTATGATAAAAAGAGTGATGATTTTTAAATATAATAGTTATTATATTAAATTATGAGGTGTTAGCAAATGAATAATATAAATTTTAAAAATATTAAATTTGCACTTGATGTAGGAACAAGATCTATTATTGGTAGTGTAGGTTTAATAGAAAATGATAAGTTTAAAGTTATATGTGAGAAGTATCTAGAACATGAAGAAAGAGCAATGGTAGATGGACAAATTCATGATATAAATTTAGTAGCTAAAGGTGTAAAAAAAATAGTGGATGATATAGAAGCTGAAATAGATATTAAATTAGAAAACGTATCTATAGCAGCAGCAGGAAGGTTTTTAAAAACTGTAAATTCACAAGGTACAATGGAATTAGATTCTGATGAAGAAATATCAAAAGAAGATGTAAGAAAATTAGAGATGTTAGCTTTAAAGGAAGCTGAAAATCAAATAAATAAGAGTACTGATGGAAAGTTATATTGTGTTGGATATTCAGTAAAAAACTATTACTTAAATGGATTCATTATATCTAATTTAATAGGACATAAAGGAGAAAAAGCAGCAGTTGAAGTAATAGCAACATTTTTGCCAAGGTCAGTTGTAGATTCTTTATATACAGTTATGAAAAAAGTAGGACTAAGAGTAAGCAATTTAACATTAGAGCCAATTGCTGCTATTGAAGCTGTAGTTCCAAAAAAGTTAAGACTTTTAAATATAGCCTTAGTAGATATTGGAGCAGGGACATCAGATATAGCAATAAGTTCTAAAGAGAGCATATCTTCATATGGCATGGTTCCACAAGCTGGTGATGAAGTTACTGAGGCAATAGTGCAAGAATGTTTAGTCGATTTTAATACTGCTGAATACATAAAAAGAAATCTTGAGTTGAAAGATGAAATAACATATACAGACATACTTGGGTTAGAGAACGTAATTAAATCAGAGAATATAATGAAAAGCATAAGACCTGTAGTTAAAAAAATAGCTGAAGGAATATCAGCAAAAATAATTGAACTTAATGCAAATAAATCACCAAGCGCATTATTTCTAGTAGGAGGAGGGGCACATACTCCTTGGATGATAGAAGAGCTCAGTGAAAACTTAAATATGCCAATTCAAAGGATAGCCATAAAAGATAGAAGTGCTGTTGTTGAATGTATAAGTAATAATAACTTAGGATCAGAAGGGGTAACAGTTCTTGGAATAGCACTAACTGCATTAAAAAATGGAGAAAGTGATTTTATTGATGTAGTTTTAAATGGAGCGCCAATAAGTATGTTCAATTCACATGAGCATACAATTATGAATGTCATAATTCAAGCTGGAATAAATCCAAGTATGCTAATAGGAAAAAATGGTAAGAATTTAAGATATAAGTTAAATGGAATAAAAAGAATAGCATTTGGAGAAAAAGGAAGAAATCCAATAATAAAGCTTAATGGCAAATTAGAAAGTATAGATAAAAAAGTTAAGGCTGGAGATGATATAGAAATATCATATGCAATTTCAGGTAAAGATGCCAAGACAAAGATATCAGAACAAATAAAAGAATTCAATAGTATAGGAATATATATAAATAATAAATTAATCAATTTAGAACCAATTATATTTGCCAATAATACTGTTGTTGATTTTGAATATTATATAAACCAGGAGGATGACATAAATATAATATTTCCAAAATCAATTAAGGATATAAAAGAATATATAATAAAAGAAGATGTTATTATTGAAAGTAATGGAATAAAACTATCAGATGACTATATAGTTAATGAAGGAGATGAGTTAATAACATATAGCAATATTCAAGAAACTGAAAGTTTAGAAGCATTGGTTGTTAAAGAAGCTAAAGAAGCATTGCAGGAAAGCACATTAGAGGAAAAGAAAACAAATAATGAAATTAAAGTAACATTTAATAACCAATTAATAACACTTAGTGGACAAAAAGATTATATATTTGTGGATATCTTTAATTATATTAACTTTGATTTAAGAGAAGCAAAAGGAATAATAAATTTATTACTTAATGGAAATAAAACTGGATATACAGAAAAGTTAAAAGATGGGGATAATATCGAAGTTTTTTGGAGTTAAATTGATTTAAATAAATAGAATTTGCAAAGGATACTATGGCGACAAGAATGAATGATGATAAATATGAATTAAATATATATCGCCAATTATCCATTACTAATCTATAATTGTCAATTGTATAAAGGGGGCTGTTAATATGAATTTTAAAAATGAAGCAATAAGCATAAAGAATGAATTAATAAAAATAAGAAGAGTATTACATGAACATCCTGAACTAGGAATGGAAGAGTATGAAACATCTAAATTTATTAAGAGATTTTTAAATAATGAAAGAATAGAATTTAAAGAAGTTTCTAAGACAGGAATATGTGGAATAATAAGAGGAACTAAAGCAAATTATGAAGGTATTGAGAAAACAATAGCCTTAAGAGGGGACATAGATGGATTACCAATATTAGATAAAAAGGTATGTGATTATTCATCGAAAGTTAAAGGAAAAATGCATGCATGTGGGCATGATGCACATACAACTATATTACTTGGAGCTGCTAAGATTTTAAATAGAAACAAGCATTTATTTTCTGGAAATATAAAATTATTATTTGAACCAGCAGAAGAAACTATAGGTGGAGCAAGGTTCATGATAAGTGAAGGTGTTCTTGAAAATCCAAGAGTAGATTGTGTATGTGGGCTTCATGTAGAAGAAACATTGGAGTGCGGAACTATAATGTTAAAACATGGAGTAGTTAATGCAGCATCTAATCCATTTACAATAACAATTAAAGGAGCAGGAGGACATGGAGCCTATCCACATACAACAGTAGATCCAGTAGTTATAGCAAGTCATGTTGTATTAGCCTTGCAAACTATAGTAAGTAGAGAAATTAATACAGCAAATCCAGCAGTTATAACAGTAGGAAGCATACATGGGGGAACAGCTCAAAATATAATACCTGAGGAAGTTCAAATAAGTGGAATAATAAGAACTATGAGTAAAGAGGATAGAGCTTTTGCAAAGGAAAGATTAAATCAAATTGTTAAAGGAATATGTGAGTCATCTAGAGCGACTGCTGAAATAGAGATAGAAGAATCCTATCCAAATTTATATAATGACGATTATATGGTGGACTTATTTAAAATTGGAGCTGAAAAAATTATAGGAAAAGAAAATGTTTTACTACAAAAGAATCCTAAAATGGGAGTAGAAAGCTTTGCTTATTTTGCAAATGAAAGACCTTCAGTATTCTATTTCTTAGGTTCAGGAAATAAAAGTAAGAATATAATTTATCCCGCTCATAGTAGTTTATTTGATATAGATGAAGACTGTTTGCCTTTAGGTGTAGCAATGCAGTGTCAAATGGCATTTGAATATTTGACAAGAAGCTAATTTAATATTAATCTATAACAATGGGGAAAATATAGTTAGAATACTAAAAAACTAGGAGTGATTAGTTTGAGAATAGAAATAGGCACAAATGAAGCAGGTCAGAGATTAGACAAATTTTTAAGAAAATTGTTAAAAGATGTTCCACTAAGTAAAATCTTTAAAGCACTAAGAAAAGGCGATGTAAGGGTTAATGGAAGTAAGCAAAAAGAAAATTATTCGCTGCAAATAAATGATGTAATAGAAATAAAATATATACAAAGTACAAAAGAAGACCCAAAAGAGAAATTTATTAAAGTTAATGCTAGTGGAATGAAAATTACTTATGAAGATTCTAATATATTAATAGTAGAGAAATGGCCTAATATATTAGTTCATCCTGATGAAAAAGGAAAAGAGGCAAGTTTAACTGATTATGTATTATCATACTTAAATGAGAAAGGTGATTACTTACCAGAAAATGAAATAACATTTACTCCTGCACCATGTAATAGATTAGATAGAAATACTTCAGGTATTGTTATATTTGGAAAAAACTTTGAAGCATTAAGAACAATGAATGAAATGATAAGAGAAGGAAATGTAGAAAAATATTATAATACTTTAGTTAAAGGTAAAATAAAAGACGGACTATATAAAGGATATATACATAAAAATGAAGAGGCTAATATATCAAAGATATATGACGAAAAAGTGAATGATTCAAAAGAAATAGCCATGGAAGTGAAGACAATAAGAACTAACGGTGCATATTCACTTTTAGAAATAGATTTAATAACAGGAAGAAGTCATCAAATAAGAGCGCATTTAGCACATTTAGGAGCTCCTATAATTGGTGATAACAAATATGGAGATAGAAAATTAAATTCATTTTTTGCAAATAAATTCGGACTTGATTGTCAATTCTTATATGCATATAAATTGATTTTTAGAAACACACCAGATAAATTAAGCTATTTAAATAATAAAACTATAACAGAAAGCTTACCACCAGTATTTAAGAAAATTAAAAATGATGTGTTTAAATTCACAATATAATAAAAGGTGATTGGGTATGGAACAAAAGTCAGTAGGACGCGGTTTTTTAATATTATCAATAGCAGGTATTGCTGGTAAGTTATTATCAGCAATATATGTTCCTTTATTAACAAGAGTTTTAGGGCAAACTGGATATGGAATATATGTAGCAGGTTATGATATATTTGTATTTTTAATTGCAGTAACTAGTTTGGGTGCACAACCAGCAGTTACTAAGGTTGTAACAGAACTTAGAGCAATGGGGAATCATAAGGATGCCTTAAGAGCAATGAAGCTATCAATAAAATATTTAGCAATTATAAGTATTATAATTGCTGGAGTCTTTATGGCCTTATCGTTTCCTATATCTAAATTAATATACAGAGAAAGATCGGCTTTAACGTTTTTATTTTTAGGACCTGCAATAATTTTTGCAGCAGTTTTATCTGCATTTAGAGGATATATGCAAGGTGTTGAGGAAATGGAATCCTTAGCAATATCTCAAATTATAGAGCAATTAATAAATGTTGTTCTTAGTCTTGTTTTTGCAGCTTTATTAATTTCAATTACAAGTAATTTAGAATGGGGAAGTGCTGGAGGAACTATAGGGACTTCACTTGGTGCGATTATTGCAATTATATATATAATTTATATATATAATAAGAAAAATTTTGCAGAAGAAGCAGAAAGAAATCATGATCCAAGTAAAAAAAGAGTTTCTGATAAGAGAATAGTTAAAAAGTTATTTATGTATGCTATTCCCATAACACTAGTTGCAGCGGTTCAAAACTTTGCAGGTGTTATAGATAGTATAACTGTAGCTAGGAGTTTAACTTCGGCTGGATTTAATGGAGATATGGTAGATAGTTTAACTGCAGTACTATCTTATTATAAAACTCTTATTTATGTACCTCTTGCTATAGTAACTGCCCTTGGAACATCTATATTTCCAAAGATTATACAAGCTTTTGTATATAAAAATAAAAAGGAATTAAAGCAGCAAACTAGTTATGCTTTTAGAATAATGTACATAATAGTTATGCCAGCAACCTTTGGTTTAGCAATATTAAGTAAGGAAATATATAGTTTTCTATTTCCTTCTAACTCAGGATATAATTTACTTATGTATGGATCTACATTATTAATATTTATGTCAATAACAACTATACAAAATGTTATTTTACAAGGAATTAATAAGTTGTATTTAATTATTGCATCTGCCAGTCTCGGATTAGTTGCGAAAATAATTATAAATATAGTATTGGTTTCAATTCCAAGTGTTAACATAATGGGGGCAGTAATTGCAACCTTTGTATCATTTATTATACCTACTATAATAAATCATGGGAAAATTAAACAATTCTTTAGAGTTAATATTCCCATTGTAAAGCAAGCAATTGTACCAACGATTTGCTCTTTATTAATGACATTAGTTATACTTGTTGCAAAGTTTCCTATTATTAAGGTTACTGAAGCTTTAGGTAGTGGAAAAGCAATTATTGCAATAGCAACATTAGTTTTAATTGGTATAGGGGGAGTTGTATATCTATATACAATGGTTTACTTTGGGGGAATAAGAAAGAAGGATTTGGATTTAATTTCACCAAGAATATTTAGATTATTACCTAGAAGATTGAGAAAAGAACTGATTTAATAGTGCACAGTGAATAATTCACAGTTTCTGATTATGAGTGGTGGAAGGTAAGAAGGAACAGGTAACAGGTAACAGGTAATTTAAGATGAGAAAAAAGTTCTTAGGAAGTTTGGAATAACATGCACCTTGTATAAATTAAATTCTAAGCTTTATAGGGGAGAATAACTTTGATTTTTCGCTTTTACTCTTAAATTTATAACCTGATACCTGTTCTATTATGCAAAAAAACTGTGAACTGTGCTTTGTGAACTTTGAACTGCAAAAAGAAGTGTTGGGGGAAGTAGTTTATGGAGTTATTAAAAGAATTAATAATTACAACAATAATTGAAATTGTGTATTTCATAGGATCTATTTTTGTAGTAGGATTTATACTAGGCTTTTTAAGGACTAAGTCTATAAAAAACTTTTATGGAGCCATTGGAAGAAAGAGCATTTATATAACTGGATTTATAGGGGTTCCTATTCATGAACTAAGTCATGCATTAGTAGCGGTTATTTTTAAACATAAAGTAAACAAAATAAAACTTTTTCAGCCTAATAATGCAGATGGAACATTGGGATATGTAAAACATGCGTATAATCCTAGTAGCATATATCAGCAAGTTGGAAATTTCTTTATTGGAATAGCACCAATTTTAGGCGGAATATTTTCTATCACTATTTTAATGTATTTTCTTATACCTAATATATACAATGAGTTTAGGATAACTATGCTTAGTAGTATAAATGAGATGAATTTAATTAATTTAGTTTCGACGTTTAAAGAATTAATAAAGTTAATATTTACAATAGATAACTTCACAAATATAAGATTCATAGTCTTTTTATTTTTAGCAATATGTATATCTTCACATATATCATTAAGTAAAGCTGATATAAAAGGAGCTAGTAGGGGAATCTTCAGTATGTTTTTCGTACTTATGATATTAAATTTATTAGGAGTAACAAAATATATATCACTAAATATGATAATAATCTATAACATATTTATAATAAACATTCTTTTTATAGCCATAATATTTTCACTAATAACATATGTTATTAGTTTATTAGTAAAATTAATTTTTCAAATTATACTTAAAAATTAGTTTTATTAAAAAAGCACTCAATTAGATTGAAGTGCTTTTTTAATTACACTTATTATTTATAATTATATTATTATTTTTTTGTTGCTGCTACAAGTAACATCATTGGTCTGCGTAATTCATCTAACATTTCAGGAATAGTAGAAAGTAAATTTTCTTGTGGTTTTGGTTCAACAATATCTGTTATTTCAAATCCACCTTTTAAAATAGTATTTAAGTATGTTGTTAATGTTCTATGATACTTTATAACTTCCTCACCTAAAAAAATTGTATTACGAACACCTTCTATAAAATAATGATCAACTGGCCAATGTAATATTTTACCCTCGGCATCATAATACCAATCCTGTGGCCCTTGTGCAGTGAAAATTGGATGCTCCACAGAGAAAACAAGTTTTCCACCTTTTGAAATACACTTACTTATTCTATTCAAAACTTCTTCAAATGATTGAATATAATGAAGTGCTAATGAACTGATAATAATATCAAAGGAGTTTTCAGGGAAATCAATCTCCTCTATTGGCATACATAAATACTGGATATTTGCTGATTCAGTTTTGTTTCTTGCTTCATTTAACATCTTTTGTGAAATATCAACTCCAATTACTGACCTTGCACCATTTTCTATAGCAAATTGACAATGCCATCCAAAACCACAGCCTAAATCTAAAACTCTTTTATCTTCAAAGGTTGGTAATATTTTTCTTAGTTCGTGCCATTCTCCAGCACCTTTAAGCCCTTGTTTTGAGCGATTCATACTACTGTATTTATCAAAAAAGGTTTTATCTTCATATTTATTTTGTTTCATTTTTATTACCTCCATTCTTACTATATTGTATTGTCGCGATAAAGCTCATTCAAGATAAAAAATAATTCTATATAGTTTTATAGAAATAGGGTTACCAATTGGCAACCCTATTTAATCATTTTTTATAAATTATTTGTTTTATTGAATGGATAGAAAGGAAGTATTCATCTGCCAAATCTATAATCGTATAACCTTGTTTATATTTATCTATGATTTCCTTATTCCTATGAGCTAAAATTTTACGAATTCCTGATTTCTCCCCCCACCTCTTACAATACAGTGGTTGTGCAGGTATATATAGATATTCTCCTTGAATATATTGTTGTATTTCAAGAATCAAATGTTCTGGTAATATATTATTAGCATTCTTATATTTCATACAAACTTCACTCCTAAATATTAAAATATATAGGGTACAAAGTCGTATGTATAGAACTTTTGT
This sequence comes from Clostridiaceae bacterium AF10-41, assembly GCA_027686065.1. Lineage (GTDB taxonomy): Bacteria > Bacillota > Clostridia > Clostridiales > Clostridiaceae > Clostridium. The sequence continues at coordinate 22,427 of JAQCTH010000010.1, read as the reverse complement.
TAGTGGTTTAATACTCCATACAAAATTCCACTATAATTACATACTGACTTTGTATGGAGTAAGCCTATTCTTTGAACTATAATCATGTTTTAACCTCCTACATAGATAAGAAAATAACGTTAGGTTCATAGCTATAATATTATAAAGTATTTTCTTATTTAATTATACATAAATAATGGTAAGTGTTAAACATTAATTACCATCCTATATAAATTGCTTTGCAATTTGAAACTACTCTTCATCAATTCCAAAAAAACTAAGTCCGGTGAATATAAGGAATGTTAATGAAATTATAACTAAGTTTTTAATAATAAATAAATCACTTAAAAAGTTATTTGTAAATAATCTAAGTATCATAAATATTAATACTGATAATAGTAAAAATATACTTATATTGCTTTTAGATAAATCTAAATATATATGTTTTTGAACTTCTCTAAGATTTATAAATAAGCTTACACTAGAAGTTAAGAATAGGGTTATACCATAACCCATTATATTAACACCTGGAATACCAATGAATATAAATAAACATATAAGCTCTAGAATTGATACTATTAATGAATTTCTAAGTATTACTCCTTGTTTGTTTAGTCCATTTAGGATTCCAAACATGGTGCTGGAAGTAAAAAAAATAGGAGCACTTAATGAAGCAATTCTTATATATTCACCTAAGTCGCCTCTACTATAAAACATTTGACCCAAAGAATCAGGAATTATATTACAAATTACTGTTGTAGCAAGTCCAAGCAAAAATGCAATTTTTATTATTTTTTTTATTCTAACAGTAGCATTATAATAATCACCTCTACTTAAAGTTTCTGATAGATCGGGAACAATAAGAGAATTTATCGACATAATAACTATCATAGGAAAAGTTACTATTGTTAAGGCCATGCCAGTGAACTTTCCTATCATGCCTAAAGCTGTCACAGAATCAAATCCAGCTGAAACTAGCCTTCTAGGAACTAATAAGGTCGATGCTGTTCCAAATAAATTTCCAAGAAATCCATTTATACATAAAGGAAAAGCAATTATAAATACATTAAATAATAATTGTGATGCTCTTTCAGGCTTTGCAGTTGATAAAGGAGCTTTTCTTGATATATTTTTATAATAACAAAATAAAAGTATTAAACTTTGTAGCTCTCCTATAGCTAAAGATACATATGCTAATGTAACTAAAGAAGTAATTGAATTAGCTTTAAATATAGAAATTAGTAAGGCAATAGTAACTATACGCATAGCTTTTTCTAAAATATCTATGAATGAAGGAACTACTATTTTTGAAACTCCATAAAAATAACCTTTTAATATATTAGATATAGCTATAAAAACCATTGCAGGACAAGTTACTCTAATGGCATTAACAGTTCTCATATCATGTATACCATATTTACTTATGTAAGGAGCTAAGAAAAATACCATTACTCCTATAAAAGCCGCCCATATTACATTAAAACTTGCAACTGTTTTTATAGTTTTAGTTATATTATTATATTGATTTTTAGCTTTATAGATAGCAGATACCTGAGATATAGCAGCTATTATTCCAGCAGTCATAAGGCAAATAAAAAGGTTATATATAGGCATTACTAAACCATACAAGCCTATACCTACAGGGCCTATAAGTTTTGATAAGTAAATTGAAAATATAAAACCTAAAACTCCAGTTGTTATATTAGATATTGTAAGAAGGAATGAATTTCTTACAAAACTATCTTTTTCCAAATTCTATCACCCCCAATTAGGTACATAAAAATAAACGATAGGCTAGTATGCTGGTCTATTATTTATTAGATTGTACCTTAATACATTTATATTTATTCTGAAAGAAATTAAAATATACCATAAGTAAATACTAAGAAAATAAATAAGTAAAAGAAAATAAATCATTATATAAGTAATAATTTATTCATTTGGAAATATAAATTAAACATAAATAGAAAATTAGGGGGAGCACATGAAGAGGTTTATTAAATTTTTACTTATTTCTATTATAGTAGTGTCTTTAGCTTTTGGAATTTCTAAGGTGAAAAATAAATATAATCTAGATATTTTAAATAATAATGTAGACTGGTCAATAAGCCTTAAAGGATGTGAAGGAGCTAGAAGCTTTGACTTTGATGAGGAAGGGAATTTATATTTAGCTTTTGAAGATACAATTAGAGTAGTGAATAAAGATGGAAATGATGAATTGATTATAAAAGAGAGCAAATTTAATATACTAGATATACTATACCATAATAATATACTATACATAGCTACAGATAATAGAATATTAGAATATAGTATGGATACAAAAACTTATAAAGAAATTGTGATTAACATACCTAATAATGGAATTAATAAAAAAATAAATTTATTATTAAATGAAGATAAACTTTATTTTTCAATAGGAAGTAATACAAACTCTGGAGTAGTAAATTCTAAAAATGAAGCTTTTGACATAGCTACAAGTCCATGGATATTAACTGGAAACAATTATGGAGAAGGAAAGACAGGAGCTTTTTCGCAATACTCAGTAAGCACTGAAGTTGGAGAAGGTGTAGAATCACAGAAAATAGGCAATGCAGCTGTACTCTCATATAATATAAAAAATAAAGAAATAAATTTATTTGCACATGGAATCAGAAATATAAATGGATGGGATATGGATAGTGAAGGTGAGATTAAAGCTATAATTGGAGGCATGGAAGATATACCACCTAGAAATATAAAGGATGATAAAGATTATATATATAATTTACAAAAAGATAATTGGTATGGTTGGCCTGATTATAGTGGAGGAGATCCAATAACATCTCCAAGATTTACAGATTCTATAAAACAAGAGTTTTTAATAAAAAATCATGTGGATAAGAATCCTGCAGCACCTATATATCAAGATAGTGATGTATCATCATTGCAAGGTTTAGCTATAGATAAAGATGGGAAATGTTTTGAAAAAAATACGGTTATATTTGGGAATAATAAAAAAGGATTTATATATGCACTAAGTAAAGAAGGAGTTGCAAAAGAATTAATATCCTTAGATGAAAGAAGTAAAGTGGAAAAAATAATATTTTACAAAGACGGATTTTTTATTTTGGATAGCAAAGCTGGGTGTTTATATAATCTCAAATTAGACGATACAAATACAATATTTAAATTGCCAAAGATATTTTGGGTTTTTTCAATAGTATTTATATTGGCAATAATTGTATCTATACTAATAAAAAATAGAAATGTAAAACTTAATAAAAAAAAGTAGACTACAAGGGTTATTACGCAATTTAAAAATTGTGTAATAGCCTTTTTATTTTTTTAGAAAAATTATTAATAAAATATGTAAATAGAAAATATAAATATAACATAGAAGGTCTAATTAAATTATCACATTTATTAAAACAATTTATTTACATTATTTTAAATTGTTAATTGGTACTTGTGAATTATTAATTAGAATATATAACTTATATAATTAGGAGGTAAAGTGGTATGGGAAAAACAATAGTACTTAATTTATCAGATGTAAAATTAGAGGGAGATATATTAGATGTTGGAGAAAGTTTTGGGGTAATATATAACATATCTAAAGGTATTGAGGATGAAATATCAGTAGACTATGTGGGAGGAGAAAATTCAAATGAGATTAAGGAAGAAGAATATGATACATGCACAATGTTTTTTCATCTAAGTAAATTATGGAACAATTATGGAAGACTAAAGTTAATAGAAGAAGTAAGTAAATATGTTAAAGTAGGCGGGAAAATATATATATGGGACATAAATAAAGAAGTTAAGGATATTATAAATAATAAAATAATGGCAGTACTACCTTCAGGGAAAATAAAAGAATTTGAATTCAGAAATTTAAATCCTATAATAAAATCTAATATAGAAGAAAATGAGAAATTACTTGAAAAATATTATAAAATAGAAGAAACTAAGTTATGGGAAGATATACACTTTATAAAAGGTATAAAACTTTAAATATTGAAAGGAAGAAAATACTTATGAAGATTTTACTTACAGCTGTAAACTCTAAATTTGTTCACAGTAATTTGGCTGTTAGATATTTAAAAGCATTTACTAAAGACATGGACTATGAATGTAAGATTAGAGAATTTTCAATTAATGATAGAGATGAGAAGGTGCTTGAAGAGATTATAAAAGAAAAACCTAATGTAGTTGCCTTCTCAACTTATATTTGGAATATAGAAATGATAAAGAGACTTTCTAATCTTATAAAACTTGTAGATGAAAATATAGAGATATTATATGGTGGACCAGAAGTATCTTATGATAGCCAAAACATATTAAAAGAATTAAATGGAGAATATATAATTGAAGGAGAAGGAGAAAAAACATATAGAGAGTTTGTAGAGTATAAAATAGGAAAAAGAGATATAAACTCAATAAGAGGTCTTTATTACAAAGTTAATGATGAAGTAGTTCTTAATGGAAAGAGACCATTAATGAATATGAATGAATTAATATTTCCTTATGAAGAAAATGAAAATTTAGATAATAAGATTGTATATTATGAAGCTTCAAGAGGATGTCCTTTTAATTGTAAATATTGTCTATCATCAACAACTCATGGAGTAAGATTTATAGATATAGATAGAGTGAAAAAAGAATTGAAATACTTTATAGATAAAGAAGTAAGATTAGTAAAATTCGTAGATAGAACCTTCAATTGTAATCATAAATTTACTATGGAAATTTGGGAATTTTTAATTAATCAAGATACAAAAACTCAATTCCACTTTGAAATATCAGCAGATATTTTAAAAAAATCAGAGCTTGAACTTTTAAAAAATGCTCCAAAGGATAGATTTCAATTTGAAGTTGGAGTTCAAACAACAAATGATGATGTTTTAAATAGAATAAATAGGTTTGTAAATTTTAGTGATATAAAAGAAAAGGTTGAAGAACTTCTTGAAATCAGAAATATAAAACAGCATTTAGATTTAATAGCAGGATTACCAGGAGAAGATTATACTTCTTTTAAAAAATCCTTTAATGATGTTTATAGTATAAGACCAGAGGAAATACAATTAGGATTTTTAAAACTTTTAAGAGGATCATCTATGAGAGAAGAAGCAGAAGAATATGGAATGAGATATTCGCCATATCCACCATATGAAATATTAAAAACAAAGGACATTAGTTATAATGAAATAATAAAGCTTAAGAAAATAGAAGAAATGGTCGATAAATATTATAACTCACAAAAATTTAATAACATAATAAAATATTTAGTAAATAAGTTTGATACTCCTTTTGATTTTTATAATGCTTTGGGAAATTATTTTGATTACAAGGGTTATTTTAATAAAAATATAGGAAACAGTGAATACTATAAATTATTTTTAGATTTTAATAAAGATATATTAAAAGAAGAAGATTTTATATTAAAAAATCTTTTGAAATTTGATTACTTAACCTTCAATAAAAGGAGAGGAATGCCTGAATTTATAAAATCTAGTTTAAATAAAGAGGAAGAGACAAAAATTAAAGAAATCTTCAAGGGAATATATTCTTTTAAAAATTATTATATAGAAGTATTTGATATAAATATTTATAAGTTCATAGAAAATTCAATTATAGTTAAAGAAAAAGATTATTATTTATTCGGACATGAAGGTGATATAATACGAATAGCCGAAAATATTATATAGTATTAATAATAGGGTTAAATTATTAACAAAATATGAAAGGTTAGTTAAATAAAAAATAAAGTGTTGAAAAAAACCTGAAAACATGTATAATAGAGAGTAAAAGGAGTAATTAATACTATATTAAGCATTAATTACTATATTATCAGAATGATAAGGTGGTGAGATTTTGGCATTAGAAGCAATAAATGAAATTAAGAAAGCTGAAGAAAAAGCTGAAGAGCTAATTCAAGAAGCTACAATAACTTCTAAGGAAATAGTAAAGAATGCTAGCATTCAAGCTGAAGAAGAGTACAATAAAATTCTAAATGAAGCAAATTCAAAGAAAGCACAGATTATTACCAAGGCAGAGATCGAAGGAAATTCAGAAGCAAAGCCTATATTAGAAAATGGCGAAAAAGAAGTAGAAAGCATAAAAAATATTTCTGACGAAAAAAAGAATAATGCTGTTAATTTAATCGTTGAGAGGATAGTGAAGATTCATGGCAATAGTTAAGATGAACAAGTTCACTTTGCTTACCTTTGAATCTAAAAAGCAAAAGCTTTTAAGGGAAATACAAGGATTATCTAATGTAGAATTTATTAATCTACAAGATGAAGATTTTCTTGAAAAATATGAAGAATTAAAAAGCTTAGCTAAAGATGATATAGATTTAGAGTATTCAAAGTATGAAGAGAATTTATCAAAAGCTAAATTTGCTTTAGAATTTCTAAAAAAATATGTTCCTAAAAAGTCAGCATTAAAGGCATTAAAAGAAGAAAAGCTAATATTAACTTTAGATGAATTAGAAGAGAAAGTTAAGGCCTATAATTGGGAAGTAAGCTATAATAAAGCAAAAGAAAAAGAGGCTGAACTATCTAATTTAGATTCAAAGATAACAAAGTTACAAGCTGAAATAGATACTTTAATTCCTTGGCAAGATTTGGATGTGGCTTTTGATAAAATAAAAAATTTGAAAAAGACATCATATTTCTTAGGAACTATAGCAAAATCTTATGAAGATGATTTATTAGGAGAATTATCAAATACATATGTTGAAATAATATCAAGAAGTAGTAATGATATTAACCTTTTAATTTTATCTAATATAGAAGAGAGTGATAATGTATCAGAAATTTTAAGGCGAGTTGGATTTAGTGCATTTAAAACTGAGCATAAAGATGTTCCAATGAAACTTATTTTAGAATTTAAGCATCAAATAGAAGAACTTCAATCAAAGAAATTCTTTGTTCAAGAGGAAATTGCAAACTTTGAAGAAGATTTAAAAAACTTAGAATTAGCTTATGATTATTTTGTAAGTAAGGTTGAACGTGTTAAAGTTTCAACCAATTTTTTAAAAACAAAAAATATATGTGCAATTCAAGGCTGGATAGCACAAGAAGATAGTGAGACATTAAAGTCTATATGTGATAATATTCTTAAAGATGACCATTATATAGAATTTGAGGATGTTAGAGAAGATGAAATAGATGAAGTTCCAATTAAGCTTAGAAATGGTGAACTTGTTTCAGCATTCGAAAGTGTAACTGGAATGTATAGTTTTCCTAAATATAATCAAATAGATCCAACACCGTTACTTGCACCATTTTATTTAATATTTTTTGGAATGATGGTAGCAGATGTAGGATATGGATTGTTAGTTTTAATAGGATCAGCATTAGCACTTAAGCTTTTAAAGTTAGATGAGGATAAAAAGGCTTTTGCAAAATTCTTTTTATATTTAAGTATACCAACAATATTCTTTGGAGCAATTTATGGATCATTCTTTGGGGATGCCATAAAATTACCAACCCAAATAATTGATACAAATAAAGATGTTATGACTATAGTAGTTCTATCTTTAGGATTAGGAGTTATTCAAATATTCTTTGGATTATTCATAAAGGTTTATAGTCTTGTTAGGATTGGCAAAGCAAAGGATGCACTATTAGATGCTGGTTCATGGATAATAACATTAGTATCTATAGGTGGGTTAGTAGCTGCTAATGCATTAAAATTCCCAAGTATAGTTGGAAATATTTTTATAGTTACAATGGTTATTGGTATGATACTAGTAGTTATTGGTGGAGGAAGAGAAGAAAAATCCTTTGGAGCTAAAGCAGGTCAAGGGTTATATTCATTATATGGTATAACTGGATATGTAGGAGACTTAGTTTCTTACACAAGGCTTATGGCTTTAGGATTAGCTGGTGGTTCAATTGCAGGAGCTTTGAATTTATTAATTAACACTTTACCAGGTGTAGCAGCAATAGTAGTAGGACCTGTTTTATTTGTTTTATTCCATATATTTAATTTAGGTTTATCATTACTTGGAGCATATGTTCATACAGCAAGACTTCAATATGTTGAGTATTTTGGTAAATTCTATGAAGGTGGAGGAAGACCTTTTAGAGCATTTAAAGTTTCAGAAAAGTATATAAAGATCAAAAGAAATTAGGAGGAATTATAAAATGGAAATGTCATGGATTCAATTTTTTATGGAAAATAATGGTGGATTAATATTTGCAGCTATGGGAGTAGCTTTAGCAGTTGGGTTATCAGGTATAGGTTCAGCTAAAGGGGTTGGTATAGTTGGTGAAGCAGCAAGTGGATTAGTTACAGAAGAACCAGAGAAGTTTGGTAAGGCGTTAGTTCTTCAATTATTACCAGGTACACAAGGTTTATATGGATTCGTTATAGGATTCTTAGTATTTACAAAGATGACTTCAGGAATGCCATTAGATCAAGGATTATATTTATTAGGTGCTTGTTTACCAATAGCATTTGCAGGTCTTTGGTCAGGAATAGCTCAAGGTAAAGTTGCAGCATCTGGTATTCAAATATTAGCTAAGAACCCAGAACATAATACAAAAGGTATAATATTAGCAGCAATGGTTGAAACATACGCATTATTAGGATTCGTTATTTCATTCATGCTAGTAAATAAAGGATTCTAGGATTGGAGAGAATAGGCTATGGCAAACGTAAATAATCTAACTTCTAAAATCCTTAGGGATGCTGAAGAGAGAAAGGAAAGTATTTTAGCTTCTGCAGAAGAAGATAAGAATAAGATTCTTTCTAAGAAAATAGCTAAAGCCAAAGAACTTGAAAAAGAGATTATGCAAAAGGCTGAGCTTGAAGCTAAAAGTAAAAAAGAAAGAATTTTATCTTCTGCTTCTCTTAGGGTTAGAAATAATAAATTATCTGCAAAGCAGGAAGTTATAAAAGAAATATTTGAAAATAGTATAGATATGTTAGCAACTATATCTGGAGATGATTTTTTAAGGTTTATAAAAAACTCAATACTTTCTCTAGGGGAAATAGGAGAGCAGACATTAATTTTAAATAAAGAAGGAATGGAATTAGTAGATCTTACTTTTATCTATGATTTAAATCAATTATTGGGAGATAAAGGAAATATTAAACTAAGTCCTAATACTGGGAACTTTAAGGGTGGATTTATTCTTGAAAGGAATGGTATAGAAATCAATAACACATATGAAGCTTTAGTAAGTTCATTAAAAGATGAATTGGAGTTTGAAGTAGCAAGAGTGTTGTTTAATTAAGGAGGGTAAGATATGGATGTAATGAAATTTACCCAAGCTGTATCAAGAATCTGGGTTTTAGAGACTAAACTTCTTGATAAGCCTAAAATTGAAAGAATGATTGAAGCTCCATCAGCAAATGAAGTACTAAGAATATTAAATGAAACAGAGTATTCAAATGTTTCAACTAATATAAAGAGAGCAGAAGATTATGAAGAAATATTAAGTGCAGAACTTAAAAGAATATATAATCTAGTTTATGAAATAAGCCCAATAAAAGATGTTGTAAAGTTAATGAGTTTAAAATATGACTATCATAATATAAAAGTGCTTCTAAAAGGTAAAGTCTTAGGTAAGGATTTATCTTCAATGCTTATACAATTAGGAAATCTAGATTTACAAGAAATAAAACGTAAAATAGATGGGGAAAATTTCAAGAGTTTAAATGGAAACCTTGGAAAAGGAGTTCAAGAAGCAATGAAATCTTTTGAAGAAACTAAGGATCCTCAAAAGATAGATATAATAATAGATAAATATATGTATAAAGAGTTAGTAGATATAAAGAATTCATTAAATTATAAATTTATAGATAATTTAGTTAAAGCCATGATAGATTCTACTAATGTAAGAACTTTGCTCAGAATAAAGAAGCAAAATAAGGGAAGAGACTTTGCTGGAGAAGTTATATTTAATGGTGGAGCAATAGAGAGCAGTAAGCTTATATCTTTGTTAAATGAATCACCAGAAAATATAATGACTAAATTACAAAGCACTATATATTCAGATTTAATAAAACAAGGTTTTGAGGGTTATATATCTACAGAATCGGCAAGTCTTTTAGAAAAACTAAGTGATAATTATATCATGGGATTAATGAAAGATTCTAAGTTAGTTACCTTTGGACCAGAAAAGATATTATCTTATATTTATGCAAAAGAAACAGAAATAAAAGTAATAAGAATTATAATGGTTGGCAAGCTTAATAATATTGCTGAGGAAGTAATAAGAGAAAGGTTGCGTGATATATATGAATAAGAAAATAGGTGTTGTTGGCGATAAGGATTCAGTTTTAGCATTCAAAGCTTTAGGAATAGATGTATTTCCAGTAGTTGAAGCTGATGAAGCAAGAAGAGCAGTTGATAACTGTGCAAGAAGTAACTATGCAGTAATTTTTGTAACTGAGCAGATAGCACAACATATTGAAGAAACTATAGCACGTTACAATGAAGAAATACTTCCAGCTGTAATATTAATTCCAAGTAATCAAGGTTCATTAAATATTGGACTAAAGAGAATTAGTAATAGTGTGGAAAAAGCTGTTGGCGTTAATATTTTATAGGAAGGTAGGTTAGTAAGTTGAAGACCGGAAGAATTATTAAGGTTGCTGGTCCTTTGGTTGTTGCTGAAGGAATGGAAGAAGCAAACATTTATGATATGGTTAAAGTTGGAGAAAAGGGTCTTATTGGAGAAATCATTGAAATGAGAAATGATAAGGCATCAATCCAAGTTTATGAAGAAACTACAGGAATAGGCCCTGGCGACCCAGTTATTACAACAGGAGAGCCTCTTAGCATAGAATTAGGACCAGGTCTTATAGAAGCTATGTTTGATGGAATACAAAGACCTTTAAATGCTTTAGAAAGCGCATCAAACTCACCATTTTTAAAAAGAGGAGTATCAGTTAAATCATTAGATAGAAAAAAAGTTTGGACATTTAATCCTACAATTAAAAATGGGGAACATGTAGAAGCTGGAGATATAATAGGTACTGTACAAGAAACGTCAGTTATACTTCATAAGATAATGGTACCTTATGGCATTAAGGGAACTATTAAAGAAATTAAAGCTGGAGATTTTACTATAGTTGATACAGTAGCTATAGTAGAAACCGAAAATGGAGATAAAGAATTAACTTTAATGCAAAAATGGCCTTCAAGAAAAGGAAGACCATATAGCAAAAAGTTAAAACCAGAATCACCAATGATTACAGGCCAAAGAGTTATAGATACATTTTTCCCAGTAGCAAAAGGTGGGGCTGCTTCAGTACCAGGACCATTTGGAGCAGGTAAAACAGTTGTACAACACCAAATAGCAAAATGGGGAGATACTGAAATAGTTGTTTATGTTGGTTGTGGAGAACGTGGTAATGAAATGACAGACGTTCTTAATGAATTCCCAGAACTTAAAGATCCAAAGACTGGTGAAAGCTTAATGAAGAGAACAGTTCTTATAGCGAATACTTCAAATATGCCAGTTGCAGCTAGAGAGGCCTCCATTTATACAGGAATAACTATAGCTGAATACTTTAGAGATATGGGATATTCAGTATCAATAATGGCAGATTCAACATCAAGATGGGCAGAAGCTTTAAGAGAAATGTCTGGAAGACTAGAAGAAATGCCAGGAGATGAAGGATATCCAGCATACCTTGGATCAAGACTTGCTGATTACTATGAAAGAGCAGGTAAAGTTGTATGTTTAGGTAGTGATGGAAGAGAAGGTGCAGTTACAGCAATTGGTGCAGTATCACCTCCTGGGGGAGATATTTCAGAACCGGTTTCTCAAGCTACATTAAGAATAGTTAAAGTTTTCTGGGGATTAGATGCAAACCTTGCATATAAAAGACATTTCCCATCAATAAATTGGTTAAACTCTTATTCATTATACGAAGATTCAGTTGATAAGTGGATGAATAATGAAGTATCACAAGATTGGTCATCTTTAAGAATAGAGGCTATGACTTTACTTCAAGAAGAATCAGCTCTTCAAGAAATAGTTAGTTTAGTTGGTATAGATGCTTTATCAGAAAATGATAGATTGAAATTAGAAGTTTCAAAATCAATAAGAGAAGACTATTTACAACAAAATGCATTTCATGAGACAGATACATATACTTCATTAGATAAGCAATATAAAATGCTTAAATTAATTTTATTGTTTAGAAAAGAAGCTGAAAGAGCTTTAAAAGCTGGAGTATATTTAAATAAGATATTAAATCTTGATGAAATTAGAGACAGAATAGCAAGAAGTAAGTATATATCAGAGAATGAAATAAACAGGATAGATAAAATAGAAGAAGATTTAAAAACTACTATAGATACTTTAATCAACGAAGAAGGAGGGGTTCTAAATGCTTAAGGAATATAAAACAGTTACAGAAGTTGTGGGACCTTTAATGGTTGTTGAAGGTGTCGAAGGCGTTAAATATGATGAATTAGTTGAAGTAGAACTTCAAACAGGAGAAAAGAGAAGAGGAAAAGTTCTTGAAATAAATGGAACTAAAGCTATGGTTCAATTATTTGAAGGATCTACAGGAATTAATTTAAAGGAAACAAAGGCAAGATTCTTAGGTAAACCTCTAGAATTAGGAGTTTCTAAAGATATGCTTGGAAGAATATTTGATGGTATGGGAAATCCTATCGACAATGGTCCAAGAATAATAGCTGAAAAAAGAGTTGATATTAATGGTGAAGCTATAAATCCAGTATCAAGAGACTATCCATCAGAATTTATTCAAACAGGGATTTCAGCTATTGATGGACTTAATACTTTAGTTAGAGGACAAAAGTTACCTGTTTTCTCAGCATCAGGACTTCCTCATGCGCAATTAGCTGCACAGATAGCAAGACAAGCGAAAGTTCTAAATTCAGATTCTAACTTTGCAGTTGTATTTGCTGCTATTGGTATTACTTTTGAAGAATCTCAATTCTTCGTAGACGAATTTAATAAAACTGGTGCTATAGATAATTCTGTATTATTTATGAATCTTGCATCAGATCCAGCTATAGAAAGAATAGCAACTCCAAGAATGGCACTTACAACTGCTGAATTCTTAGCTTACGAAAAAGGAATGCACGTATTAGTTATTATGACTGATATAACAAATTACGCAGAAGCATTAAGAGAAGTTTCAGCTGCTAGAAAAGAAGTTCCAGGTAGAAGAGGATATCCAGGGTATTTATATACTGACCTTTCAACTTTATATGAAAGAGCAGGTAGACTTAGAGGAAAAGCGGGTTCTATAACACAAATTCCTATTTTAACAATGCCTGAAGAAGATAAAACTCATCCAATTCCAGACTTAACTGGATATATTACAGAAGGACAAATAATTCTTTCAAGAGAGTTATACAAGAAAGGAATTATGCCTCCTATAGATGTATTACCATCACTTTCAAGACTTAAAGATAAAGGTATTGGTAAAAATAAAACTAGAGAAGACCATGCTGATACAATGAACCAATTATTCTCAGCTTATGCACAAGGTAAGCAAGCAAAAGAGTTATCAGCAATTCTAGGTGAATCAGCTTTATCAGATGTAGATAAGCAATATGCTAAGTTTGCAGAAGCATTTGAGGAGCAATATGTATCTCAAGGTTTTACAACAAATAGAAGTATAGAGGAAACTTTACAGTTAGGATGGAAGCTTCTAAAGATACTTCCAAGAACAGAACTTAAGAGAATAAGGGATGAATACTTAGAAAAGTATATGCCAAAGGGAGATGAAGAATAGCCATGGCAAGATTAAATGTAAATCCTACTAGAATGGAGATGTCTAAGCTGAAGAAAAGATTAGCTACAGCTACAAGAGGACATAAACTTTTAAAGGATAAGCAAGATGAGCTTATGAGGCAATTCGTTAATCTTGTCAAATACAATAATGAATTAAGAAAATCTGTAGAAGAAGAATTACAAGGTTCTCTTAAAGATTTTGTTATGGCTAGAGCTGTTATGAGCTCAGAATTTTTAGAAGAAGCAGTAGCCTATCCAAAAGAGAGTATATCTGTTGAAGTAGGAACTAAAAATATAATGAGTGTTAATGTTCCAGAAATGAATTTCCATAGACAGCTTGAGGGAGATGAAGGAAGTATATTTCCATACGGTTTTGCAAGTACATCATCTGAATTGGATGATTCAATAGCTAAGCTATATAAAATATTACCAAAGTTATTAGAACTTGCAGAAGTAGAAAAATCAACTCAACTTATGGCAGATGAAATAGAAAAGACAAGAAGAAGGGTTAATGCTCTTGAATATATGACTATTCCTTCATTACAAGAAACTATAAAGTATATAAGAATGAAGCTGGATGAAAATGAAAGAGGAGCTTTAACTAGACTTATGAAAGTTAAGGATATGATAGAAGCAAGAAATTAAGGAGATGTGAAAACATCTCCTTAATTTCGTTTATATATAAGTTATCCATTAATAACAGTTCAATAGATATTTATTGAATACATAATAAACGTAACAGTTTTGTAATTGATAAATATGCCTATTAATAGTATAATAAAGTAATGAATTTTAGTAACTTAATGAATGATAGACGTGAGAAATCAAGGAGAAAATTATGATATATGCAATATCCTTTATATTATCCTTTTTGATAGTATATTTAATAACGCCAATTTTAATTAAAGTATCTTTTAAATATAGTTTTACAGACAAACCAACTAAAAGAAAAAAGCATGGAAGAGAAATTCCACTTTGTGGTGGCTTATCTATGTTTGTAAGTTTTTTTATAGTATATTTTTTTATCAATAAATATACAGCAATAGATGAAAAGTTATGGATATTTGCAGGGGCTTTATTAATATTAGCAATAGGGCTAATAGATGATACTTTTAAGACTAGAGGAAAAGAATTTCCTATATACCCAAGGCTAATAATTCAATTATTAGCAGCATTTATAGTTTTTAAATCTGGAATAGTATTTAGAGGATTTACAAATCCTTTTACAGGGGTTTACATACAACTATCAGGAATACTACAGTTTATACTGACTATGACATGGATTTTTGGAGTAACAACAGTTATAAATTGGTCTGATGGTATGGATGGCTTAGCAGGGGGATTGTCTTTAATATCCTCTATAACTTTTGCTGGAGCAGCCATAATATTAAAGCAAAGTGAATCAATTAGTATGTCATTAATAGTATCAGGAGTAACACTAGGATTTTTAATGTATAATAAATATCCAGCAAAGGTTTTTATGGGAGATTCAGGTGCTAACTTTTTAGGGTTTATATTAAGTATAATAGCTCTAGACGGAGCTTTTAAACAAGCTACTTTAATGAGTTTATTTATACCTATTTTAGCTCTTGCAATACCTATATTTGATAATCTTTTTGTTATAATAAAAAGATTTAAAGATGGAAAACCAGTGTATCAAGCAGATAGAAGTCAAATACACTATAGATTAGAAGCAAAGGGATTTACCCCAAAGCAAGTTGTAACATATATAAATATGGTTAGCTTAGCGTTTAGCATAATTTCAATAGTATTACTGTTAATTAAGAATTAATGAACTAATTAAATATAAAGGGGGGCTTATTATGTACAGCGGCAAGTTAGTAAAACTAAGGGCATATAAGGAAGAGGATATAGAAAAAGCAGTAGAGTTTATAAATGATGAAGAAGTAAAAAAACTCATGGACTCCACCATTCCATTTCCTATGACTAAATGGCAAGAAGAAGATTGGGTAAGAAGCAGAAAAGCAAATACGGATTTTACTTATGATTTTGCAATTGAGGATTTAAAAACTGGAAAATATATAGGTGGATGTAGTATTAATGAATGTGATGTAAAAAATAGAACTTGCGTAGTGGGAATAATGATTGGAGATAAAGAATATTGGGGCAAGGGATATGGAAGTGATGCACTAAAAGTACTAATCAAGTTTATTTTTGAAGAAGTTAATATGAATAAAGTAAAACTTAATGTATTTGCATTTAATAATAGAGCAATAGCATGTTATAAGAAAGTTGGATTTAAAGAAGAAGGAATATTAAGAAAAGAGATATATAGAAATGGAAAATATTATGATGAAATAATTATGGCTATGTTTAAAGGTGAGAGCTAAAAATTAGTAATATTTAATTAATAGTATTATTTACACAAGATATAAAATGCTTTATAATTATAAAAAAGAATATATCAATACTTTATCAAGAGTGGTGGAGGGACTGGCCCTGAGAAACCCGGCAACCTACAAAGGTGAAATGTAATAAGTGATTTTAATTCATACATTACTATTGTGTGGTGCTAATTCCTGTTAGATAAGGGTAATTTATAGGCAATATATTAATACCCAAGTGTTATCTTTGGGTATTTTTTATTGTCTAAAAAATTATAATAGTTTTTAAAATTTAATTTTGGTGAATTATGCTTTGTGAACTGTGAATTTAAAAAGTGATTTGCACTTTTGTTAAAATATTAAGCAATAATATGGGGGGAAAATATGAATATTAAAAATTTATTTAATGAAAAAGAGGTGGTTTTTTCTTTTGAGATATTTCCGCCAAAGCAAGAATCAAAAATTGATATAATTTACAATACATTAGAGGAATTAAAAGATTTAAAGCCAGATTTTATTAGTGTAACTTATGGGGCAGGGGGAAGTTTATCAAAGAATATGACATGTGAAATTTCTTCCGTAGTAAAAAAGAAATACGGTATAGAGGCTTTAGCACATTTAACTTGTATAAATTCAACTAAAACTCAGGTTGATTATATACTAAATAATTTGAAAGAATCAGGAATAGAAAATATATTGGCATTAAGGGGAGATATTCCAAATAATTATGATGGAATTAGTGAATTTAATTATGCAAGTGATCTTATAAGTCACATAAAGAAAAGAAATGATTTTAATATAGTTGGAGCTTGTTATCCAGAGGGGCATTTAAATTCTATAGATTTAGATACGGAATTAAGAATCTTGAAGAAAAAGCAAGATGAAGGAGCAACACATTTAATATCTCAGCTGTTTTTTGATAATGAATATTTTTATAATTTCTTAGATAAAACCAATAAGTACAATATAGATATTCCAATACAAGCAGGAATAATGCCTGTTATTAATACTAAACAAATAAAAAGAATTGTATCATTATGTGGAGCTAAACTACCTAAAAAGTTTATTAAAATAATGAATAAGTATGAATATAATCCAGAAGCTTTAAGAGATGCAGGAATTGCATATGCCATTGAGCAAATAATAGATTTAATATCAAGTGGTGTTGATGGAGTTCATTTATATACAATGAATAATGCATATGTTGCTAAGAGAATAAGTACAAATATATTTTCTATATTGAATACTATTAATAATTGTGAAAAAGTAATAAATTAGTTAATATATATATGATACCAAATAAAGAAGTTAAATATCTATATGGAGGATGAAATATGGAAAAAGTAGAAAGTTTTGAATTAGATCATAGAATAGTTAAAGCTCCTTATATTAGAAAGTGTTGCTTATTAACAGGAGAAAAGGGAGATAAGTTAACTAAATTTGATATTAGATTTTTACAACCTAACAAAGAAGCTTTTGGTACAGCAGCAATGCATGGATTAGAACATCTTCTAGCTCATGAATTAAGAGGAAGATTAGAAGGAATAATAGATTTATCACCAATGGGATGTAGAACTGGATTTTATTTGACCATTTGGGGAGATAGAGAACCTTATGAAATAAAGAGTGCATTGGAATTTTCATTAAAAGAAATTTTGAATGCAAAAGAAATACCAGCAGCTAATGAAATCCAATGTGGAAACTATAAGGATTTATCATTATTTGGAGCAAAAGAATATACTAAAGAAGCATTGAAATCTGGTTTTTCACTAAATATTTATGGCGAAGAATAAAAGAAAATTAATAATTAAATTTTAATAACAAAAATAAAAATTATACATAAAAGAGTTACATTCTAATAAATATTATATAGAATATAACTCTTTTATTTTTATGTAGAAATAATGATCAAACATAATATTAAATAAATAAAGTGAATATATAAATTTTTACATATTTCAAAATAAATAGAAATATGATACCATTTAATTATTAAAATATTTTGAAAATTTATAATATTAAGAAAAAGATACGGGGGAGATAGTTTGAGAAATACATGTGGTAAATTTAAGGAGTTAGAATTATTTATCCAGAATGGGAATGATGATGAAAGTTCTTTGATTGCGGTACTTCATCATGCACAAGGTTTATATGGATATTTAGGAAGAGAAGTTCAGGAGTATATTGCTTCAATGTTAAATATACCAGCATCTAAAGTATATGGTGTAGTAACATTTTATTCCTACTTTTCAACTGAACCAAAGGGCAAATATGTAATAAGTATATGTACAGGGACTGCTTGTTTTGTAAGAGGAGCTTGTGATATATTAGAGGATTTTAAAAAGATATTAGGCATAAAAGAAGGCGAAACTACTAAAGATGGATTATTTACTTTAGATACTTTAAGATGTGTTGGATCATGTGCTATTGCACCAGTAGTGCTTGTGAATGATAAAGTTTATGGATATTTTACTAAACCTCAAGTAAATGAATTAATAAATAATCTAAGGGAGCAAGGTTAACATGGAGAGAATAAATAATTACAATGATTTATTAGAAAAAGTTCAAGAATTTAAGAAAAATATAGAGGTTAGAGAGAATCCTGAAAAATATAATAATAGTGAAATAAAAGAAAGGCATATATTAATTTGTGGAGGGCCAGGATGTAAAGCTTCAAATGCTGATAACATTAGGAGAGCTTTCAATGAAGAAATAGAGAGATTAAATTTAAAAGATGAAATTAAAGTAATAATGACGGGATGCTTTGGATTTTGTGCGAAAGGTCCAGTAATAGAAATTATGCCAGACAAGGTATTTTATATAAAGGTGACAGAAGAGGATGTTAAAGAAATAATAGAAAGTCATATTTTAGAGGGAAGAGTAGTTGAAAGATTACTTTATGAAGATAAAGAAACTAAAGAAAGAATCAAAGTAAAGGAAGAGATTCCTTTTTATAAAAAACAAGTAAAAATAGCACTAAAAAACTGTGGAGTTATAGATCCAGAAAATATGGAAGAAGCTTTAGGGATAGGAGCTTATACAGCATTAGGAAAAGTATTAACAACTATGACACAAGAAGAGGTTATAAAGGAAATTAGTGAATCAGGACTTAGAGGCCGAGGAGGCGGAGGATTTCCTACAGGTAGGAAGTGGGAAGCTGCAAGAAGAGCAAAGGGAGATATAAAATATGTAATCTGCAATGCTGATGAAGGCGATCCAGGGGCATTTATGGATAGAGCAATATTAGAAGGTGATCCTAATTCAGTACTAGAAGCGATGGCTATTTGTGGATATGCTATTGGATCAAGTAAGGGATATATATATATAAGAGCAGAATATCCACTAGCTGTTCAAAGACTAAAAATAGCTTTAAAGCAAGCAAGAGAAATAGGCGTATTAGGGGATAATATACTAAATACAGGATTTAATTTTGATATAGAAATAAAATATGGAGCAGGAGCATTTGTGTGTGGAGAAGCAACGGCATTAATCCACTCAATAGAAGGATTAAGAGGAGAGCCTACAATGAAGCCACCAAGAACTTCTGAAAAGGGATTATGGCAAAGACCTACATGTGTTAATAACGTGGAAACTTTCGCAAATGTTAGTCAAATAATTAACAAAGGTTCTAAATGGTACAGCTCAATAGGTGCAGAAAAATCTACAGGAACTAAAGTTTTTGCTTTAGCAGGAAATATTAATAATGTTGGGCTTGTGGAGGTCCCTATGGGAATTCCACTAAGAGATATAGTATATGAAATAGGTGGAGGAATTATAGATGACAAAGAGTTAAAAGCAATACAAACAGGAGGACCGTCAGGGGGATGCATTCCAATTGATTATTTAGATCTACCTATAGAATATGATACTTTAACAGAAATTGGCTCTATGATGGGTTCAGGTGGAATGATAGTAATGGATGAAGACAATTGTATGGTGGATATCGCTAAGTTTTATTTAGAATTTAGTGTAGATGAGTCATGTGGTAAATGTACTCCGTGTAGAATAGGGAATAAGAGAATATTAGAATTTTTGAAGAAAATAACAGATGGAACAGCGGTAGAAGAAGATTTGGAAAAAATGGAAGAACTTTGTGAAGTAGTTAAAGACGCATCTCTTTGTGGATTAGGTGAATCTGCACCAAATCCAGTTTTGAGTACATTAAAGTTTTTCAAAGATGAATATAAGGAACATGTAATAGATAAAAAATGTAGTGCAGGAGTTTGTAAGGGCCTTGTTAAATATGAGATTACTGATGAATGTATAGGATGTACTAAATGCCTAAGAGCTTGCCCTGTATTGGCTATTAAAGGAAAAATTAGAGAAAAACATAAAATTGATATAGATAAATGTATTAGATGTGGTTTATGCTACGAAGCATGTCCTACTAACGCCATAATAAAGACTAGTTTAGGAGGTGAAGCTTAAGATGGTTAATATAAAAATTAATGGAATAAATTTAGAAGTTGAAAAAGGCAGTAGTATTTTAGAAGCTGCCAAAAAGATAAATATAAATTTACCAACATTGTGTCATATGTATATGGCAGATGGGGAAACGAGAAATTGTAAGGGGACTTGTAGAGTTTGTGTTGTAGAAGTAGAGGGGTGGAGTGGATTAGCACCATCATGTGCAACAGAAGTGAAAGAAGGAATGTCAATAAAGACTAACTCTATAAAAGCAATTAAAGCAAGAAGGATAATAACAGAGTTATTATTATCAAATCATCCTAAAGACTGCTTAAATTGTGATAAGAATACAAATTGTGAACTACAAAAGTTAGCTTCAGATTTAGGTGTAGATGAAAAAAAATATGAAGGAGAAATGGTAAACTTTGATTTAGATTTTTCAGATGGATTTGTTAGAGATAGAGAAAAATGTATCTTATGTAGAAGATGTATCACAGCTTGCAATGATGTTCAAAAGGTACACGCTATAACTGCGGCTAATAGGGGATTTGGAACTAATGTATCAACTTTTTCTAATGATTCAATAAAAGATACCAACTGCACATATTGTGGTCAATGCGTAGCAGTCTGTCCAACAGGAGCTTTAAGAGAAAAAAGTGATTACAAAAAGGTATGGGAATTATTAGATGATGACAATAAATATGTTGTAGCTCAAATAGCACCAGCTGTGAGATCAGCTCTTGCTGAGGAGTTTGGGCTAGAATCAGGAGACTTATCTACAGGGAAAATTATAACTGCATTAAAATTAATATCATTTAATTCTGTATTTGATACAAATTTTGCAGCAGACTTAACCATAATGGAAGAGGCTAATGAATTTATAGAAAGATTTACTGTAGGAGAAAATTTGCCTCTTATTACTAGTTGTTGTCCAGCTTGGATAAATTATGCGGAAAATAATTATCTAGAAAATATTAATCTTGTATCAAGCTGTAAATCACCTCAACAAATGTTTGGTGCTATAGCTAAAAATTATCTTCCAAAAGAATTATCTGTAAAAAGAGAAAATTTAAAGGTTGTATCAATTATGCCATGTATAGCTAAGAAATTCGAAGCAAATAGAAAAGAGATGATAAGTAATGATGGAATAAAAGATGTAGATTTAGTTATAACTACTAGAGAATTAGCTAAAATTATAAAAGAAGCAGGAATAGATATAGTTAATTTAAAGGACTCAGAATTTGATAATCCTTTAGGGGTATCAAGTGGAGCAGGTACTATATTTGGAACTAGTGGAGGGGTTATGGAAGCTGCTCTTAGAACTTCATATGAATGGATAACTGGAATGACATTAGAAAAAATAGACTTTGAAAGTGTAAGAGGTTTAGAAGGCATTAAGGAAGCTAAAATAGATATAAATGGAAGAGAAGTTAATATAGCAGTCGTTAGCTCATTAGGAAATGCAAAAAAAGTTATGGATGATATAAAGTCAGGAAAATCTAAGTATCATTTTATAGAAGTTATGGCATGTCCGGGAGGTTGTATTGATGGAGGAGGACAACCGTTTATAAAATCAAACAGAGGAATTCTAAAAAAGAGAATGGAAGCAATATATAATGAAGATAAAAATAAAAACATTAGAAAAGCTCATGAGAATCCTATGATACAAAAATTATATGAAGACTTCTTACAAAAACCAAATAGTTATATAGCGCATCAAATATTACACATTAGTCACAAAAAATAGTAAATAATAGATGAACTGCCTATAGGAAAAATACATCCAAATTTGTATAAAAAAATTTATAAATTAATATAATTCAAAATGGGGGATAAAGGAGAAATTTATCCCCTATTCTAATATGATTAATTAGAATAGACAAAATATTGGTAAAAATATCAAAAAAGCCTTTTAAAATCAAAAAAACTATGGAAAAGAATAACATTAGATAGTATAATTAGTATGATAAAT
>JAQCTH010000001.1 GCA_027686065.1 Clostridiaceae bacterium AF10-41 | reverse complement strand
TATCATCTTTTGAAGTTTACACAGACTATTTTACACTCTCCTCTTTCTGTTTTCATTAAAATTTAATTTTTTAATTCATGCTCTTAACTTAACTATATTCTTTAGACTTTATTCAAGAGTTAATTATTCTATTATTATTTTGTCATCTTGTATATCTACAATAACTTTTGAACCATAGCCAATTTCACCTTTTATAATCTTTCTTGCCAGATTATTTTCAAGTGTATTTTGAATATATCTTTTTAATGGTCTTGCCCCATAAACTGGATCATATCCTTCTTTTGCCATCATTGTTTTGGCAGAATCAGTAACTTTTAAAGTAATATTCTTATCCTTTAGTCTATTTACAACATCCCTTAGGAATATATCTATTATTTTCTTAATACCATTTTCTGATAATGGTTTAAACATAATTATATCATCTACTCTATTTAAAAATTCAGGCTTAAATCTTAACTTCATTTCATTCTCAACTTGAATTCTTATACTATCATCTACTATTTCTTCACTCTTATTTTCTAAAAGATAGCTGCTTCCTATATTAGATGTCATAATTATTATTGTATTTTTAAAATCCACTGTCTTTCCCTTATTATCTGTCAATCTACCATCATCTAATATTTGTAAAAATATATTAAATACATCTTCATGAGCCTTTTCTATCTCATCAAATAAGATTACACTATATGGATTCCTTCTTACAGCTTCAGTAAGTTGACCACCTTCATCATATCCTACATATCCTGGAGGAGCTCCAACTAATCTTGATACAGAATGCTTCTCCATATATTCTGACATATCAATCCTTATTATATTTTCTTCAGAATCAAATAAGTTTCTAGCTAAAGTTTTTGCAAGTTCTGTCTTACCCACTCCTGTAGGCCCTAAAAATATAAATGATCCTATTGGCTTATTTATATCTTTTAATCCAGCTCTTGCTCTTAATATTGCATTTGAAACAGCTGTTATTGCTTCTTCTTGCCCTATTACTCTATTGTTCATCTCATCTTCTAGCCTTAAAAGTTTTTCTCTTTCTCCTTCTAATAAATTCGTAACTGGTATTCCAGTCCACTTAGAAAGTATTTTTGAAACTTCTTCTTCAGTTACTTCTTCTTTTAAAAGAGCACCTTCATAATTTTCCTTTACTTCTACTTCTTTTTGCTTTATTTCTTCTTCTAATAATGGAATTATACTATACTGTATCTCTGCCGCTTTATTATAATCATAATTTCTTTGCGCAGCTTCTAAATTTCCTCTTGCATCGTCTAATTTAGACTTCAAATCTCTAAGATTTACTATCGCTCCTCTTTCTTTCTCAAACTTTGCTGTCATTTCATCATTATTAGCTTTCAGTTCTGCTATATCTTTCTCTAAAGCTTGTAACTTCTTTTTAGATCCCTCATCGCTTTCTTTAGTTAATGCTTCTTTTTCTATTTCTAATTGAAATAATTTTCTTCTTATATTGTCTATTTCTGTTGGAATTGAATCTATTTCTGTTCTTATCATGGCCCCAGCTTCATCTATTAAATCTATAGCTTTATCTGGAAGATATCTATCTTGAATGTATCTATCTGATAATTTTGCTGCAGCTATTAATGAGGAATCATGTATTCTTACACCATGATGAATTTCAAATCGTTCTTTTAGCCCCCTTAAAATAGAAATAGTATCTTCTACTGTAGGTTCTTCTACAATTACAGGTTGAAATCTTCTTTCTAGTGCTTTATCTTTTTCTATATATTGCCTGTACTCATCAAAAGTTGTAGCTCCTATACAATGAAGTTCTCCCCTTGCTAACAATGGTTTTATTAAATTCCCAGCATCCATTGCACCATCTGTTTTCCCAGCTCCAACTATAGTATGAATTTCATCAATAAATAATATTATTCTTCCTTCACTACTTTGAACTTCTTTTAATACAGCTTTTAATCTTTCTTCAAATTCACCTCTATATTTAGCTCCTGCTATAAGTGACCCCATATCTAGAGAAAAAATAATTTTATTCTTTAATCCTTCAGGAACATCTCCTTTAATTATTCTTTCTGCTAATCCTTCTATTATAGCTGTTTTCCCAACTCCAGGCTCACCAATTAATACAGGATTATTTTTTGTTCTTCTTGAAAGTATTCTTATAACCCTTCTGATTTCTTCATCTCTTCCTATAACTGGATCAAGTTTATGTTTCTTTGCAAGGTTTGTAAGATTTGTTCCATATTTACTTAATGCATCATAAGTTCCTTCTGGATCTTGAGTTTCTACTCTTTGATTCCCTCTGACTTCTTTTAAAATATCCATAAAAGTCTTTTTATTTATACTATATTTATTTAATAAATTCTTTACCTCACCATTTCTATCTATTTCAATTATTGCAAGCATTATATGCTCAACACTAATATAAGAATCTTCAAACTTTTTAGATATATCTTCAGCTTTTACTAAAGCTTCTTCAATTTGCCTCGTTGCATAGACACCAGACGAATTAGCCCCTTCACCTAAGACTTTTGGCATCTTTTCTAATATTTTATTTAAATCTTCATCTAATGATTTAGTTTTTATTCCCATCTTAGTTAATATATTTGGAATCAATCCATCTTCTTGCTCTAATAAAGCTCCAAATAAATGTATTAGTTCAACTTGTTGATGATTATATTTAACTGCTAATAAACTTGCATTGTTCAATGCTTCCTGTACTCTTAATGTCATTTTATCGATATTCATACTTCACGCCTCCTTACAATCAATACTTTAATATATTTATTGTATTCTTTATTTTTATAATAATACAAAAGTCAAAGAAAGTCAAAGTTTGTTTTGTATTTTTTTTATTATAGTATATAATATAATAAAATTGACAATTGAAAATCAACAAAAATTGTTAATCGTAACTGTTAATTATGAATTAATATAAGGTGGTGATTTTATGAGAAGAGAGTATGTAACCTATCCAGAGGATTCTCCTATTAAAATATCATATGCAAATATAAAAGAATATCCTATACATTGGCATAATTCAATAGAAATATTATATGTCTTAAGGGGAAGTATAAATATTAATATAGATACAGACTCTTTTGAATTATTAGAAAAAGAGTTAGAAATTATAAATGTTGACGAAGCTCATAGGATATATAGCGAAAAAGAGAATAAAGTTTTAATATTCCA
This sequence comes from Clostridiaceae bacterium AF10-41, assembly GCA_027686065.1. Classification (GTDB taxonomy): domain Bacteria; phylum Bacillota; class Clostridia; order Clostridiales; family Clostridiaceae; genus Clostridium. The sequence continues at coordinate 146,073 of JAQCTH010000001.1, read as the reverse complement.
TATAGATCCTTATTTCTTCGAAAAATATTATAAGGATATAAATAATATTTTCTTTTACACAAATTCAACTGATGATGGTGCACAAGAGGGCGAAGAATATGACCTGCTTAGAACATTTTTAGCTAAACTATTATGTGAATGTGTTCAAAAAATTGATGATTTCGATAAAGAAATTGAATCAATTTTAGTAGACTTACTTTATCATCTTATAAATAACTTTCATTATCTAACTTATGAAAAAGAAGAATTAAAGGAAAAAACTGAACAACTTGCTAGATATCATAGAATTTCTAAATATATATTTAATAATTATGATAGCAATATAACATTACAAGAAATTGCAAAAAAAGAATTTTTAAGTCCTCACTATTTATCTCATGAAATTAAATATGCAACTGGATATAGTTTTACTGATTTGGTGAATTTAACTAGAGTTGAAGAATCTGTTAAGCTACTATTAGATAGTGATTTAAGTATTTCTGATATATCTGATGAAGTTGGTTTTTCTCATGTTCGATATTTAAATAAAAACTTTAAAAATTACTATGGATGTACTCCTCTGCAATTTAGAAAGAAAAATAAACTAACAGATAAAGAACTTGAAAATATTAAATCTATTGAAATTTTAAAATTAGAAGATGCACTTGAATATCTTTCTTATGAACTTGAGGATTATGAAAGATTCAACTATGAAAATAAATTATGGAAAATTCATATAGATATGGATTCAACATTAAGTATTTTTGAAAAAGATTATAGTAACATAATTAATCTTGATGATGCCTTTGATTTGCTTTTAGAAGATAATAAAGATATTTTAGAAGAAATTCAAGATGAGCTTCACTTTAAATATGCAAGGCTTGAAAATATGTTTAATAGCGATATGGGAGTTTTCCCAAAAGCTGATTTTTATAATTGGAATAAGGCGAAAAGCGTTATAGAATTTTTAGATTATATAGATTTAAAACCTATTATATTAATAGATAACCCTAATTTCACATTTGAAAAATATAGGCAAGTTTTAAATAGTTTCTTTGAATACTTCTCTGAAATAGATTATATAGATATTTCTAAATTTAAATTTCAATTTACACCTGCTATATTAACAGATATAAAAGATTCATTGCATCACTTCCTTAGTGAAGATCATAATTTAGAAGTAATTGAAGATATATTTATATGTGATAAAAGTTTAAATAAAATTTATGATACTGCTTATATGCTCCCATATATAATTCATAATACTATATTTAATAATAATTCTTTAAACTTTTTAAAAGCCTTTGATGTTCTTGAAAAAGAAATAAGTTTAACAAATGAGGTATTTATAGGTGCTCCTGGTATTGTTAATGATATGGGAATAAGAAAACCATCATATTATGCATATTTTCTTCTTAGTAAACTTGGAAATGAAATAGTGGCAATGGAAAATGGATATATAGTAACAAAAAAAGATGATGAATATTGTATCCTACTTTACTCTTATACAGATGAACTTAACGAAATGCAAAATTATGAAGATATCCTAAATAAGAGAGGAAAAAGGAAAATTTATAAGCGAAAAATTTCATTAAATATTGAAAATATAAAAAAATCTTCAAGAATAATAACTTATGAAATAAGTGAGAGAGTAGGATCATCTTATAATTATTGGCTATCTATGGGTTCTCCTGATAGACTTAATAAAGAAGAAAAAGAAATACTTCATAAAGCCTCTTTCCCTAAAATAGATTTTAAATATTCGAAAAAAAATACAATATTAAATATAATTACTGAGCTTAGAGGTTATGCTGCTAAACTAATTTTAATAAAAAGTACTAAATAAAGTACAAAGAAACCAAAATTATGGTTTCTTTGTACTTTTTTTATTTATACATTTTTACTTTTAATAACTTAAATGTACTTAAATCTCATTACTTAAGTCAATGCTTTTATCACTCATATTATCTATAATTTAAATATGAAGATAAACTTTAAGAGTTTAGAAAGGATTGATTTTTTCAATGAGAGGCTTGTTTTTTATGCCTGGCATAACATCTAAATATTCATTAATTAGTATATTAAAAGCAATTTTACATCCATATAAAAGATATATTTAGAAAAAAGGTAGTTTAAAAACTACCTTTTATTAATTCTTATTTAATTTCATTGCTAAAGTAAAATATTTTAATGAATCTTTTACTTCTCCCAGTTTATGATACATTTCAGCCATATCTAAATATCTTTCATATCTTTTTTCTTTATTAGCAAATTTAAGAAGAGAATCAAGAGATAAATTCATGTACATTTCAGCCTGAAGGTATGCTCCCTTCTTTTGCAAAATCATTCCTTTTAAATAATATGCTTCTTCTATTAGAACTATATCATTAGTATCAATTGCAATGTTTAAAGCATCATCCGTAATTTCATAAGCATTATCATACTGATGATTACTATAAAGAGTTCTTATACATTTATTTAAAAATTTCACATAGTTTTTCTTGTTTTCTATTGGAAATAACTCTATTCCTTCTTTTATTTCTTTAATGGCTTTATCATTATTTCCTACATAGAAATAACTTTCACCATTTTTACCCTTTGCCAATGCCAAAACCATAGGATCTTCTTTTTGATGTTCATAGGCTAATTTTATATACTTGTCTGCTTCTTTTTTCTTTAATTTTATACAAGCAGTTGCAAAACAATGATATACATATCCTTTATCTTTACTATCATTAATATAATCTATATATTTTACCGATTCTCCTAATGAATAATATGTACTTTCTATTAAACCTAATTTTTCATAGGTTTTTCCTTCTTTATAACAAATATATGAATATTTTACTTCATCAAATTTTTTATCTTCTTTTATCAATTCTCGCGTTCTACTATAATAATTTATTGCCTCATTATACTCTTCAATACTATAAAAAAACGTAGCCATGTCTATATAGTAAGTTATTGTATTCTCGCGAGTATTGTTTTTTTGATATAAATCATAATATTGAGATATTATTAATTGTATATTTTCAACCTTATTTTTCTCTACATAAAATTTAAATAATATGTGTATAAGTTGAAACGCTAAATCATTATAGGAATATTTTATCGCATAATTTAGATTATGATTTATCACATTGTCTATTTCATCTTCTGGTATAGAGTCTTCTTTTATTAATTCAAGATTACTAACTATTTGCTCTTTTACATCTCTTACTAAATAGCTATAATCAATCCCTAATTTTTCCGATATATATTCTAGGATTTCTTTATCAGCTTTTATTTTACTATTTTCAATGCAGCTCATTTTTGATATAGATACTTTATCTCCACATAATTCTTTTAAAGTTATCCCTTTATATACTCTAGCTCTTTTTATCTTTTCTCCAGTTGATAATATTTCCATTTCAAACCCCCGCTTGAATTAATTTTTAAGTATTCCTATTTCCTTAAAAATATTAACTCCTTCATCTAAATATTTAGCTGCTTCAAAATCCTTTTTATTATCTATATAGAATTTGCCTATCATAATTGCTAGCTGGGCTGCTTGTTTTTGTAATCTATTTGTCTTCGCTAAATTATAACTATCAAGTAGAGTGTACTCTGCTTCCCTTTGCATCTCCTTTATAGTATAAATTCTAAACCATAAAATTTTTAACTCTATTAGCTTCTCTATATCATTTTCTTCTATATATAAAGTTATTTCTTCTAATATTTCTTCACACTTTGTAATATTTTTTAATTTTATATAATTTTCACATATATTTATTAATGTCTCAGTTATTTTATTATCCTTTCTTCTTATTCTTATTTCCTTAGAAATTTCATAATGTTTAAAGGACTCTTCTATATTTTCAAACTCATAAAATAATTTACCTAAATTATTTTCAATTTCTGATACATTATTTAATTCTTCTAATTCCTTATATACTTCCAATGTCTTTTGAGAATATTTAATAGCATTAGTTAAATCACCTTTTTTATTATACTCTTCAGAAATTAATAGTAAGGTTTTAGCATATTCTTCTCTATTATGAACTTGTTCAAATTTGCTTTTAGCTAAAAATGAATAGTCTATAGCTTTACTTATATTTTCTATTTTAAAATAAGATTGAGCCATATAATAATATATTTCACCAAGTAATGCATCTTCACCAATATTATTATCTAAGTATACCTTTTCTGCTTGTCTCAAATAACTACTTGAGGAATGATAAGCCTTTAATTTTAATGTTATTTTCCCTAAATTAAGAAAGGTATTTATAATCTCTTCATAATTATTATTCTTTATAAATATTACATTTGATGATAAGAAAAATTGTTGTGCTAAAGTTAATTCATCTTTTGCCATATATATTTCAGCTCTTAGATATAGTATCTTTGCTTTTCTATATTCTAAATTATACTTTTCAACATAATATAAGGCATTCTCTATATATTTCTCTCCGGTCATATAGTCACCTGATAAAATATATGACTCGGCAATTTGTTCATAGTAAATACTAATCTTTTCAGCTTGTGTTTCTTCAGATTCCATTAAATATTCAACCGAAGTTTGTAAAGCACCTGCTAAGTATTCCAATAGATCCATAGAAGGATTTGACCTACCTGATTCTACCAAACTAATTTGGCCAGGAGTAATCCTGTCTCCAGCTAAATCTTTAAGAGTCATATCTAATTCTTTTCTTCTTCTCTTTATCTTTTCCCCTAATGCAAGAATTTCCATCAATACTCTTCCTTTTCATTACTATAAATTAATAATTTTTCATTTTTATTCAATTATATCATAATTTAACAAATTTAAATAGTAATTATTATAAATCTAGTCTATAAATTAGATTTTTTTCGTCAAATTATAAATTTTATAATCAAAATTAGTATATTTTTTCATTTTTATTCATTATATCATTAATTATATCGAAAACACTACAAAAAACCTAAAATATTGCCATTGGGCTTATTAAATTTATAATTTTATTTTAAATTTTAACTCAAAAAAAGAGTAGATAATCTACTCTTTTATTTCATATGATCCATTATTGAATCATATGCATCTCCGGCCATATTCATAGCTCTTTTACTAGCTCTTCTTAAGCCTCTTTGTGCCTTCCTATCTAGTTGTGGTAAAACCATTGCGCTTACTGCCATTCCTATCATAGCTCCAGCTGCCATGTTCCTCATAATTTTTGACATAAATATCACCTCTATAAATATTATTTGATTTTATATATTTATTATTAGTAATATTGTCATCTTTAGTCTATGAAATTCATGGAAAATATTCCTTAATCCTCAATTACCCGTTATTAAGTATTTCATTTATAATGATATTATTTCATCTAAAAAATTATATATTTTTTCAACATTTCTTGCCCCCGTAAAGTTAACAACATACTCTATTAAATTTCTTGTAATTATAACTATATTATTCTTTCCTTCCCAATTTTCTAAAACTACTTTTATCGGAACATCTGCTATAATTCTCTCTAAAGCGAAAAATGCTACTGCAATTTCATCAATTTTTCCTATAAAAGGTATATTATCTGGGATTATATCTGTTGGAAAAGCTATATATGCAATTGCCCCAGAAATTACTAGCTTTGTTCTTACCGGAACTCTTTTATCTTTTAAAAGTCTATATAGTAAAGCAGTCATATCTGGTATTATAAATAGATAATCACTATAGGTCTTTACCTTTTGAGGCAATTTGTTTTCTAAATAGCCTCTTCCATTACTATAATAATCTTTTACTTTCACTATGTTTTGATCTATATCTTCAATTATTTCTTCTGCTTCCTCAACTTCTTCTTTTTCCTTTTTTAGCGCTCCATCTAAAGATATATTTATCCTAGATAAATCTACATTTAATATATTTTGTGTAATATGTATATCTGAAACATCTAAATCAACATAAGGAACATCCAACAATATGCTTTTTAGGTTTATAACGACTTTACCATCTTGATATTTTATACCCTTTTCCTCTATTGCTTTTAAGGCGTATTTCAATGCCATTTTTCTTAGTAAAGAAAATACCTTTATTTTTGCTATTTTAAATGATGCAACTTCGCCATGTATGATACCGTTCTCTACTCTCTTAAGTTTCACACCTGCAATAAAATCTATTTTAAACCCCTTTACATAGCTTCCTTGCAATTTTATTTCTTCACCAATATCAATTTTAGATAATTTTAATCCATCTACCTTTACAAAATCATTTATTATACTTAATAAGTCTTCTCCAGTTAATGAAACCTTAACCCCTGATATATTCATAATTACCTCCTATTATCCAAGTTATTTATGCATGCAAATACATACTCAAGTTTGTCCCTATTATATATAAAGATTTATCTTTAATAAATACATCATTTATTGGTATATTATAAAAAATACTATCATCATTTATTTTTTCTAAATCTATAGTTATATAATTTCCTCTTATAGTTATATAATCTTCCCCTATCATTTTCACTATAGCTTTTAAAACAATATTACTAGACCCTTTAAGTATACCAAAACTAGTTATATTAAAATCTTCTATTTCTAAAACTATTTTATTATTAAAAAATTTTTTTATATACAATATTCCTTTAAAATTACTATTTAGCTTTGATTTTACTTTGCCTAAAAATCTTATTCCATTAGTTATTTCTATATGGGTTACCTCTATCCCCTTTTCCCTTCCTTTTAGATTTACTACTTCAATAATATCTTCTTCTGTTAATACAGTTGAGTTAAGCATTATTAAAATCTCTCCTTGCTATATTACTTAATAAAGATATTAGTCTAATTAGTCAGTTATTTTAATTAAAGTATACTGCATTTATATAAAATTTAAAAGATATCTTTTAAATTTTACAAAGGTGCCAATACTTACATTGGAAAAATATATGATTTTAAGTAGACTAAATATTTTAAAATGTTACAATGTTCTTAATATTCATCCTATACTTAGGAGGTAATGATGAACAAATTAAAGAAAAATATTATTTGGATACCAATAGCAACTGCTATATTCTCCATAATTGCTTTAGCCTATATAAGTTTTGAATCTAAAGCTAATTATAATAAACAATATTCAAATTTTTTACAAGATATAACTAATAATAAGATTTCTAAAGTTATTGTAAACACTAACTCAGATTTGACTATACTCTTAAAAGATGGAACTAAGTATTCAACAACCAATCCCAATAGTCCTAACTTGAAAGAGGATTTATTAAAAAATAATATTGAGGTATTAGATACAAATACTTCTAATCCTCCTAAAACAATAGCTTCTAGTATCCTTTTAGTATCAATTATTTCAGCAGTTTTTATATTTATTAACAAAAGAAAGTTTAGTACTTCTAGTATTACTAATTTAGATGTTAAAGATTTTTCAGAAGATAATGATGCATTAAACTTTAATTCTGTAGCTGGAAACGAAGAAGCGAAAGAGAGTTTAATGGATATAGTTGATTTTCTTAAAAATCCTCAAAAATATAAAGAATATGGTGCTAGAATGCCTAAAGGTGTTATTCTTTATGGTTCTCCTGGTACTGGGAAGACACTCCTTGCTAAAGCTGTTGCTGGAGAAGCAGAGGTTCCATTCTATGCATTAAGTGGATCAGACTTTGTACAGGTTTATGTAGGGGTTGGGGCTGCTAGGATAAGAAACTTATTTAAAAAGGCGAAATCTCAAGGTAAAGCAGTTATCTTTATAGATGAAATAGATGCTATAGGTAAAAAAAGAGGTGGATCAAGTGCCTCCAGTGGAAATGATGAAAGAGATCAAACCTTAAATGCTCTATTAACTGAAATGTCAGGCTTTGGTGAGAAGGAGGGAATAGTTGTAATAGCTGCAACTAACAGATTAGATACTCTTGATTCAGCATTACTTAGACCTGGTAGATTTGATAGACATATAGAAGTTTCATTACCTGATATAAGTGCAAGAGAAAAAATAATATCATTGCATTTAGAAAATAAACCTTACTATAAGCTAGATTTAAAGGATATAGCTAAAAAAACAGCTTATTTCTCTGGTGCTAAATTAGAGAATTTAATTAATGAAGCTGCAATAATAGCGGCTAAAGAAAATTCTAGCTTATTGACACAAGATCATATAAATAAAGCTTATTCTATTGTTCTTGCTGGTTATGAGAAAAAAGAAAGAAGTCATTATCTTGAAGAAGATAAATTATTAACTTCATATCACGAATCTGGACATGCTCTTGTTTCATTACTAAAAACACCACAAGATAAAGTCTCTAAAATAACTATTATTCCAACCACTAAAGGTGCTGGAGGTTATACATTAACTATACCAAAAGATAGCTCTTACCAAAGATTAGATTATTTAAAAAATAGAATTATGGTTCTTCTTGGTGGACGAGCTGCAGAAGAAATTATATTTGGACAAGATAAAATTTCCACAGGAGCTCAAGGTGACTTAAGTCAAACAACTGAAATTGCAATGTCTATGATAGCAGAATATGGTATGGGAAAAACCTTAGGCTTGCTAAAGCTATCAAGCTTAGGTTCACTTTCAAACAGCTATGGAAATCCAGTAGTTGAAGAATGTAGGGAACTTGTAAATTCCTTATATAAAGAAACTGTTAATTTACTTACTGAAAATAAAGTCAAACTAACGCAAATAGCTGAAAAACTTATAGAAGAAGAAACTCTAGATGAAAAAGAGATATATGTTATATTTAACGAAAATTTTTAAATAATAAAAGGAAAGGCAGTAAATAGTTAATTTTATATAACCTATCTACTGCCTTGTTTTATCCTAAAATTTTCAATAATATTTAGTAAATAAAAATCTTAATTACACAAAAATACTTAGATTCTTTCTGATTATAAGATCTACTTAAAGCTTTATTTACTATTTTATTGTTTTGTTTGTAATTTATTTTTTCTTGTGAAAATTGAGCCTAAAATTACTAACATAGATGATAACAATAGCCATAATGTAGGGCTAGTTCCTCCTGTTTTTGGTAAATCAACTTCAACTGAACCTTCATTATTTGTTTCGTTTTCTCCATTATTATTTCCAGAATTATTACTACTTTTATCTTTTTCTTCTAATGCTTTGACTGCTTCTTCTAACTCTACTTTTGCTGCATTTACCGCTTCTTGAGTTGCTTCTTCATTTGCTAATACTACTTTTACATGCTCTCTTGCTGCTATAAATACATTCCAGCTTTCTTCTGTGTAATTTCCTTGTGCTTTATCCTCATTATCATTATAAAGCTTTTGAAGTTCATTCTTATTTACTTCTACTCCATCATCCTTATTAATTGCGATCCAACTAATTATAGGGGCTGGACTTCCGGCTGATGCCTTTAATGTGTAGGTAACAACTGTATCTTCCTCAAGTGTAAAGGATGTTGAACTAACTGCCTGATTCTTAGATTTTGATACATCTACTCTTTCACCATTAACAGTTTTTTCAGTTTCATTTTCCTTGTAAGTTATAACTTGATCCATATATCTAGTTACACTCCACCATTCATTGAAACCTGCTGTTATTGTATAAGTTCCTGGCGAAAGTGTGAATTTGTAGCTAAGATCTGTCTTGGCATATAATCCTGTTGAATATTTTTCATTAATATCTGTACTAGCTTTTACTGAAACTTCATTATTAACATATCCCCAAGCATTTTCATTATTGAAAATTTGATCATTTGTCTTATTAATTAAATTAGTAGTGTTTTTAGATATAACATCATATATTGGAGATGTTCCAGTTCCTGAATCTATAAAGTACACTAAGTAATTAGGTATTACTTCAAACTTGGCCTTAATGTCCCTTTCCTGTGATTCTTCTCCGTTATTTTTAGCTATTCCATTTACACTTACCGTTTCATATGCATTGTTAAATGTGGTATTATCCCACTCTACTGTATATTGACTTCCATTAATAGTTATTATCTTAGAAAGGTTTGTGGAATTTCCACCTTGAATTACAACACCTTGATATCCTAAATCAACTATTTGGCCTTCTCTTACAATAAAGTTAACAGTAATTACTCTGCCATTTACATAGCCATTATCTTCGTCTGCTTCTAATAATCCTGTGATTTTATATTCTCCTTGTTTTAATAGTGCAGAGGTTATTTGAGATTCCTGCCATTTTATATTTATATTTGTAAATTCTTTATCCCCAGCTTTTATATTTGTAGTTTTAGGGAATCTTTCTAAAACTTTTTCAATACCTTCACCAGCTTTTGCATTTACCTCAATTTTATCTGAAGTAGTTAATGGAGTATAAAGAATTTCACTATTAGGATTCCAATTTTCATAATATTCTATAGCTATTGTGTTATCATTCTTAACTTGAATAGGTAACCATACATATCTTGAATTTGGTCCTGCTGATCCATTACTGCTAGTCTTCCAGCGGTCTCCCATATAAATATATTGTCCTTTTTCTGCATCTACAGTTATTATACTAGTTGGTTGAGAGTCAAAGCCCTTTTCAGTAAAGCTTGCTCCAATACATGGATTGCTAACTTTCTCCCAAGTTTCTCCTTCTGCTGTAATCATACTCTTTGAGCGATAATATACTATTTCTGTAGAATTCCACCCATCTGTTCCTGATGTCAGCATATAATAATATCCATTATTATAGAATACTGATGAAGCTTCTCTACTTTTATCTGGTAACATTCTATAGCTAAAATCTTCACCAACCTTAGCTTCTCCACCTTCAACAGCTGGACCAGTATACTCTGAATTTAAAAGTGACACATACATATAAGAATTCATTTCACTTGAATATATTGCATAAGCATCATCTACACCATCATTATTAACATCATGCCCATAATCTACAAACATTGTCATGTCACGAGACTCACCCTTACGATTATCATTTAATCCTGGTTTCCAATTCATACGAGTTGAATTTACAAGTTTAAATGGTCCAAATGGTGTATCTGAAACAGCAAATCCTATTTCAGCACGTCCATATCTTGATCCAGTATTTGTATCTTCTACTTTTGCACCACTCTTTACCCAATTTACTAATGTTTCATTATCATATGTTGGAGAGTCTGAATGAAATGCTATAACAAATTTTTTAGTTTGCTTATTATATAGCATCTTAGGACGTTCACTAATGTTATATCTTCCATAAAGACGTTCAAAAGCTAAACGAAGAAGGTCTTCATTATAAGATTTTGCTATACCCTTTTCTTCATCTTCCCACTCTGTAACATAAGCTTTAACAAAGTATTTTGCATCATCAATTTGCTTTTGAGTGTACTCTTCATTTACTTCAGTTAAATTTGCTAATTCTTTAAACTTATTAAGCTGACTTACATCGAATTCTAATTTATTCCCTACAGCTTTAACTGGTAAAATATCATTATGCATAGGAAGTACTGTGCCCATGTCCTTCCAATTCAATAAATCTTCTGATATATAACACTTTACGCCATCAACTGGTCTGGTAGAATTGGTTTTATCTTCGCCGTACCAGAACCAATAATCCTTATCTAATTTTCCATCTCCATCAACATCATAGTTAATTTCTTTTTCATTTAATTTTTGTACTGATCCACCATGAGCCTCTATTAGATTTCCATCTGTATCTCTCCACTCTGCTCCTGGTGTAATTGAGGTATAAAGTTCTACTAATCCTTTAATTGCATTTTCTAAGTTTATTTTTGCATCATCTATTTCTTTTTGTGTTGGTTTCACATTTTCTAATACATCTTTAGCATTGGTTAATGCTTCTTCAAATATATTCCAGCTTTCATTTGTGTACTTTTCTTTTTCTCTAGACTTATTATCATCATATAATTTTTGTAAATATTCTGTATTTACATAATTATCTGAATCAATTCCTGTTATTACATCTATTCCATCTAATACAAAGCTTCCACCTCTTACTACTATTTTTGCAGTATGAGATTTATCACTCAATCCATGAATATAGTAGGAAGTTTGTCTATCCCCTTTGCTATATACTCTTGTATTTTCATTTACTAATTGGTTATCTACATAAACATCCAATAATGCATCAGGAGTATTTCCAAATAAGTTAAAACCTGTACCATTAAATTTGAATATAAGTGAACTTGTCTCTACACCACTAGGATCGGCCGTATAATAAACATTTGCGCCTTTGTAATCCATGAAAGTGTCTATACGTTGATTGTCTTTTAGTGATACTTTTAAAGTATGTGCTTTTTGTTCTAAATTCCTTACAGAATACATTACACCAGTACTTGTATTTACTCCAAAATTCCCTACATCTTGTCCATCAAGTTCAAAATTATATTTTTGTTGTGCACCTGCACCTGCAAGATAATCAATTCCAGAACCTGTAAAATTAATAATAAGAGAAGGACTATCATTAAAATTAGCCCAAGCATTAGAAGATTGGCTACCCCATACTTGTCCATTCTTTCTTATTGCATATACAGTATTTTTTGCATTTGCAACTTGAGATTCATCTGCTATTTTAACAATACTTGTAGGAGCTAACTTAATTGTAGATAAAGCCTTATCAGTTGTTGTAATTTCTGCCTTTGAAAAACTAATATAACCTTGTTTAGATACTACTTTTAGTACATGATTTCCATCTGTCAATTCTTCAGAGCTCCAAAGTAATTCATTAATTTCATAATTATTTATATAATCAATATCAGCTACTTTGTTCCCATCTAAATAAACTTCACCTTTTCCATTACTCGGATTTCTTATTCCATAAAGGTTAACAGCTGTTCCCTTAAATTGAATCTCTATAGAAGTTCCAGTATTTCCCCAAGCATTTGTATCATTTGAACCCCAGCTGCCTTGATAATATACCTTGTTTATTGCTCCACTTTGAGTAGTAGAATCCTTATGTGAAACTGTAACTCCGTTCCAAACTGGGAAGTTAGTATCAGTTCTCATTAATGTACGATTATAATGAGCATATCCTGATTGTTGGAATGTCCAATTTCCAACATATCCTATAGGATTTATTGAATCATTATTTGCTAATGCTTCTTCTTCCGACTCATAAACCTTACCTTGTGCGCTATCATACTTATCAGATTCATAGGAATAACTTTCAATTGGATCAACACGAAGGTTGTCTATTAATGTTTCATAAAAACCTGTTCCTATAGTAATTCTTCCTGCCATTACTGTTGAATCATTATCTGTATATGAATCTATTATTTGGTTGTCTAAATATAAAGTAAATATGTTTTTTCTCGCCTCAAAACCTAAATTATGCCAAGAACTCTTATCAAAATTCTCAATAGTTCCTAATTTTACTACCTTACCTAATTTAAGAATTTCATATTTACCATCGGAGTACACACGTGCATTATATGTTGCATGTGAGTCAGTTCCTCCTGCCTTTACTTGCCTGGCTCCAATTAGTGCATAATTACTTCTACCAGATACTTCTTTTGTATGTGTATCTAATAAGAAATCATAAGAAGCTTTATAATTAGTCCATCTAAAATCTCCTAAAGTTGTGTTAGGATTGCTTGAAGATGCAGATCCATCTGTTCCGCCCCATACAGCCCAATCAGCTCCTATATTGTCATAAGTAATCATTTGTTGAAGCATATTTCCATGTTCTTCAGCATTAGGAATCTCTATAGCTTCACGTTTAGCACTGCCTACATTAGTCTGTTTAGTAGCTTCTTTTACAACTTCAAATGCTGCATTCTGATCAGTAGTATAACGTGGAGTTCCACCTCTTCTATCTACATAATCTCTTCCTTTTTCATCTACGGCATATTCATCATACTCAAAATCATCAGTATATGGCAGAGGTAATATAGTATCCTCTTTTAACTTTTCTTCAGTCATTGAATTTGATTGATATTCAAAATCTTTAATTCCACTTTTATCTAATGTAGTTATAGTAAGTATTGAATATGGCTTTACTTCTACAGTATAAATTCCATCTTCTGGTGTAATTTCACCTATATTTTTCATCCAATTTTCATCGTATGATTGTCCACTTTCTGGACCTCTAGTTTCCCATAAATAAACCTTTTCATTTTCTTTTCCACTTAAATTGGATGCATTTATCTTATATTTACGCGTTTGTGATGTATTATTTGCAAAAACAGTTGTATAATCATCTGTTTCAGGATCTTTCATAGTCATATAATTATGAGTTGATGAATCCACTGCAACTCCACCATCTGAGAAAGAGCCATCATTATATGTTGCTTCATTAAGAATCATCCATCTTTCATTCTCTTCAGTATCATGATCATCTTGTCCAACAAAGTTCATCACTTGTCGAACCCCTTGTATTCCACCATCTATTTCATAGAATCCTGACCAAGGATCAAATGCTGATATTAAATGTTTAGGATTATATGATGCACCTTCATAAAAAGCTGCAACAGAAGGTTGAAAGTCAAAAGATACTGCATTTAAAGGATTTGATCCAACTCCAGTCCATGAATATCCGAGCATAACACGAGAAACTACATCTACTATCCCTGCAGTTCCACCTAATCCATTGCGATTTGGCTCCATGTTTTCACGATATCTAGCATTAATCATTGGAGCAATTCCTTCTGATATCCATACTTCCTTTGGTTGCTTTCCTTCTGAAATTAATTTATTTTGTAACTTTGTCAATTCATTGGATCCCGTTAATCCATAATGGCAACTAACAACATCTATTTCATCAATTAAATCTGGATTATTTAGTAATGTAGAGCTTATTGTTTGGGTATCTCTATAACCATCTGCAGCAACAAATTTAATTTTTTCATAATCTTCTTTATAGTTTGTCTCAGTCTTAATTTTACTAGTAAAATATTTCAACCACTCAAGCTCATTTTTACCATTATTTTGAGCTCTTTCATTTTGTGAAAGTCCTACGTAATCTATTCTATATCCAAATTCCTTATAAAATGCATCAATTGTTTGTTTATACCATTGATAGCGTGCCTCATAATCTTTATTTGCTGCTGAGTTCCATGTCCAGCGTGGCTCTCCCCAACGAAGTATTTCTACACTTATGTTAGGATTAATTTTCTTCGCATCTGCTGCAAAATAAAACCCTGCTCCTCTTACAACGTTTGCAGGCTCATCTAAATATCTCATAGTCGCAGGTTCAGTTCCTGATGATGAATTTACATCAGCACCTAACTCTACCTTCACGTGAGTTAAACCTGCACCTGTTTCTGGATTGAATAGTTCATTCATTATTTCCCAATACTTTTCTGGATTTTCTTCTTTATAGTCTAACAATAAGCGTGATGTGTTGTTACATGTGACAGTTCCAAAGCCTTTAAACCTATTATATTTATCCACCTTGGTTCCATCAATATTTATTTCTTTAACAATTTCTTCTGCCTTAGCTTCTATTGTATTTACAGTTGGAAGTATTCCACAGAATAATGCAACTGTTAATACTTTTGCTATTAACACTTTTAAGTTTTTGTTGAATCTCATTTTTCTCCTCCCTTATTGATTTCAACTATAAACCCCCAAATAAACTTATTATATATTCCCCCCTTACTTTATGGTATATAGGTAAATAGCCTAATTTAATTAGATAAAATCTATTCAACCATAATTTTACTGAACTTCTAATATCATAAAAATGTTCTATTTTTTTATTTCATTAACTTTTGTTAAACCTTTTCATTAAAATTCAGAAAATTTTTTCTTTTTATAAATCACATGTATTTTTTTATCATTATATATATTTTTTTCATACAAAAATATCCAAGAATTTATTTTTATATATAAAATTTATTTGCGTATTTAAATTTATTTTAGACGAAAGTCTATGTAACCTTAAAATAATACTATAATAAAAACGAGCTAATAATATTGATGGATATCACTTGTATGAACATCAGACACTTGGTGGAATTTTTTTAATTTTAGCTAAAAATTATTATATAAAGCATTAAATAGTATTAGATTACCAATTCAGATAACCTAATACTATTTAATAAACATTATATAATGCACATTCTC
Organism: Clostridiaceae bacterium AF10-41; assembly: GCA_027686065.1. Lineage (GTDB taxonomy): Bacteria > Bacillota > Clostridia > Clostridiales > Clostridiaceae > Clostridium. The sequence goes on along the minus strand of JAQCTH010000001.1, from coordinate 130,134 downwards.
AGCTTTTCATCATTAACTTTTAGTAATCTAATTGCTTTAACCTTAAAATTAGCTCCTCATGACTTGCCTCTACCAATTTATATGATATTATTTTTCTTTCTATTTCCCTTTGAACTTTATCAGAATTACTAAATAGATCTCTAACCATATTAATTGCATAAGCAAGAATCGTTGCAACTCCAGCACTTCCTAGTTCAAGTCCCAAGGTTTCAGTATCTGAAAGCTGTCCTTTCATAAGCTTATATATTTCATTACAATAAGCTCCTTTTATAATTATGATGTCATATTTATATTCTAATCCATTTAATAATTCTGATGGATTAAAGGCTTCAAATGCTGGATTTTCATTTTCCAAAGCTATAAGTTCATCAAGCACAGTACCTGGTGTCTTATTTAAAAATTCAGCTAATGCCATTATTACCTTATTAGAATACTTTTCAATTTTTTTATTGGTATGAGTCGCAAGTAATTGTTGACTTACTCCAGTTTTTTTATATACATCATATCTTTTGCAATTATTCCTTTGTAAATATAAATCTAAATAATTCATTCTTACACCCTCCTAACATTTATAATTAGTTTTATTACTAAATTATTTTTTACTACTTAATTATATTATACCACTAAATTCATGAAATGTTTCCCTTTATTTAAAAAGTTTTTTAAAATATTTTTTTCTAAACAATGACTTTAATAAAGATATTCCCTTTATTGGATTAAATCCATTTACACCACTTATTATATTGGATACATTAATTGTATAACAAAAAATAGAAGGGATATTTTCCCTTCTATTTTCTGATCTTATATTAATTTTTAAATCTTTCATTCTCTTCAGGATAAGGAACTACATAAGCTCCCTTAAGACCATTTTTATTTAACTTTATTAACTCTTCCTCTGCTTCTTCATAATCTCTATAATACCCTAAACAAATTCTCCATCCTTCTCTTGTTGGAGTTTTAGGTTTCTTTACAGGAATATCAATTAAAACCTTATCAACCATAGCTAAACAAGCTTTAGCCACCATGTACCCATACTTAATACTACTAAAGTTTTTTTCTATGTCTTCGTTAGATATAAATTCTGCCTCTACGATAACTGCTGGCATTTTTGTTTCTCTTAAAACAGTATAACTTGCTTCTTTTATTCCCCTGTCATTAGACTTCAGATTTGCAAGTAACTCGTCTCTTATAAATTTTGCTAGATCTTCTGCTCTAGTACCTTTTTCAAAAATTACTATTTCGCTTCCTTTTATTGAATCATCCACAAAGGAATTCATATGGAAACTAACAAAGTAATCTGCATTCCAATTATTTGCTATATTTATTCTGTCTTTTACATCTAAACTTGTATCTGATGCTCTAGTCAGTAATACTATTTCTCCATTTCTTTCTAACAACCTTTTTGCTTCATATACTGCTTCTAAGACGATATCTGCTTCTTTTCTACCATTCCTTCCCATTGATCCAGGATCATTGCCACCATGTGCTGCATCTAATACCCACTTTGCCACTTCCGTCCCCCCTATTATTTATATAACGACTAATCATATAAATATTGTATTAACTCATAATTTAGTATACTTAAGAGGCTTGAACTTGGTTACAAATTGCGAAGCAATTTTATTCAGTTTACAATTCACAGTTCACAACTTTTAGAATAAATTGACAGGTATCAGTAAAAGGGTAAAAGTTTTATCTAGTTGATAATTGACAATTAAGAAACATCTACTTCAAAGGTACAAAATCTAAAATTACAGGGATTTTCACAATAATTTTTTACATCTCATTATATGATTGTTAATGAAGAATAAAAGAAATTTGCGACTTACTCATACATCTTTAAGTATGCTTGAATTTAGGCCATTGATTATAGCCTATACTCGGATTATTTGAATTATAATAATTTATTTCTCCATAATTTTTCATTCTTTCATTACTAATTTTGCTCTGTACAATTAAATTACTTGCTACCTGTTACCTACAACCTGAAATCAACTGTGCACTGTGCACTAAAAAACAACTGTGAACTAAAAAAGTGCACTGCACTTTTCATAAACATCATTCAAGAAGTTTTCTAAATTCTCACTTTCCCCAGCTCCTTGAGCTAATGTTTTATTTCCTCCTCCCTTTCCATTTATGTATTTTATATTTTCTTTTAAAAGCTCTCCCATATTAACTAAGCTAATATTATTAGAGGATGTAAAAATTATATTGGCTTTTTCTTTATTCTTTATTGCAAATAGACATATAATATTATTTTCATCTGCTAATTTACCTGACAATCTTCTAACATAATTTATGCTCTTTTCTTCAAATATCTTTTTTATAATTAAAATTTCTTTTTCTTTATAAGAAGTAGAAATTAAATGTTCAATTTCATATTTCATAAGTTCTTCATCATTTTTCTTTTTCTCATCTAATAAAACTTCTAAATTTTCTTTTAAGTTTTTTATACTATTTAATGCTTCTTCTTCATTACTACTTAAATAATTACAAATGTCTTTTATTATCTTATCATTTTTTAAAGAATCCTCTATCGCTCGTTTACCTGCTAAGAATTCTACTCTAGTATTATTTTTATTTTTCTCATATTTTTTAATCTTAATTAGTTTTAAATCCAATGTGCTTTTTGGATGAACTCCACAGCATGCATTAATATCTAGATCTCCTATCTTAACTACTCTTATTTCTTTATCAGTATTTGGTAAATCTCTTCTTAAATTTAAATTTTTCAACTCATCGTAACTTGGAATAATGAACTCTATCATAATATTTTGTCTTACTATATCATTAGCCATTTTTTCTGCTTCTTTTATTTTAGCTTCATCTAAATGTCCAATAATATCTACTGTGCTTATTTCTTTTCCTAAATGTACACTTATTGTATTTGCAGAAAATAGCTTAAAAAAACACCCTGAAAGTACATGTTGAGCTAAATGTTGATGCATACCATCTTCTCTTCTATCCCAGTTTATCTCTCCTTTAATTAAGCTACCTTTATCTATATATTCTGAAATAACATGATATACAATTTCATTTTCTTCATATACCTCTAATACATCTTTTCCATTTATTTTTCCTAAATCACACCACTGTCCTCCACCCCCTGAGAAAAAAGCGGTTTTATCTAGTGCTACATGATATTTATTATTTAATTCCTTTGCTTCTATGATATTTGCCTCAAATTCAGTTTGATATTGATTGATATAATATAATTTTTCCATATTCCTCACCCTTAATAATTTCTTTCAACATTTAAATATATTTCCTTAGAAATATTACCTATAATTTCATACGCTTGACTCCCCCAGTCTAATAAGTATCTTTGATCCTCTGTACCGTCATTATATGCTTCATCACTTAATTTCCCTATATCTTTAGTTAGTATAACTATTATGTAATTATCTTTTCCATATATTATTCCACAATCATGATAATATCTATAGTAATCTCCTATTTTATGAGCCACTATATCCTGAGGTATATATTTGTCTAATCTATCATGAAAAACTGTTTTTGTCATATAATCTATAAGCAAATCATAATATGGATTGTTATTTGGGTTTTCATATAATCTATCTAGTACCATATATAATTGTCTTGCTGTAATATAATTTTCATAAGGTATAGATTCATCTTCTGTAATATCTCTTAAATAATCTGTTATTGATATTTCACTAATTCTACGAAGCATGTTTTTGGCAATATTATCAGATTCAATTATTGATAATCTTACAGCTTCTCCTAATGTAATCTTTGTAATGTCTTCTAAATAATATAGAATCCCACTTCCATCCTCTTCATCTTCTTCTTCATAATAAATTTCATCTTCCAAATTTAATGTTCCTTCAAATACTTGATCTAAAATCATCATACATAATGGAACTTTTGTTGTACTTGCTGCTATATAATACCTATCTGGATTTAATAAATATTCTTCTTCAGTCTTTAAGTTCTTATAGTATATAGATATATTATCTTTATACATTCCTGCTATTTCACTAACTTTTTTATCTATACCATATGCTACTTCATTATTTTCTATTTTTATAGTAGTCTCTTTTGTGTTTTTATTAATATCCTCATAGCTACAACTCTTACCAAATAATATAAACACTATGATTATTAGGATACTTAATTTTTTCATTTAGTTCTCCTTTTTCACTTTACTTTAGTAATACATTTTAATATTTATTATATCATAAATATCAAAATGTAATTCACATCAAAAAATCAAAGAGTAGATAATAAACTAACTGAATTATATTTATTTCAGCCATTAATTATCTACTCTTTATTGAAGTTAATATATCAAAAATTCTTAGAAGACTGGAAGTACTGATCCATCTGAATATTTTTCTTCAATATACTTTTTAACTGTATCTGATGTTAATGCTTCAGTTAAGTCTTTAATTTTTTGAATATTTTCATTTCCTTTTTTGATTGCTATTACATTGTGATACTTCTTTGATGCTTCTGAATTAGCATCTTCTACAAATACTGCATCTTTTGATGGACTTAAACCTGCTTCTAGTGCATAGTTACCATTTATAACTGCTAATGCCACTTCATCTAAAACTCTTGGAAGTTGTGCTGCTTCTAATTCTTCAAATTTTAAGTTCTTTGGATTTTCTGTTATATCCTTTGGAGTAACTAGTTCACCATCTTTTAACTTTATTAATCCTGAGTTTTCTAAAACTCTTAAAGCTCTTGCTTCGTTAGATGGATCATTTGGTACAGCAACTATTGCTCCATCCTGTATCTCTTTTAAAGCCTTAATTTTTCTTGAATAAACTGCTAAAGGCTCTAAGTGCACTCCCTTTGTATAAGTTAAGTGTAATCCCTTTCCTTCATTAGTTTCATCTAAATAAGCTATAGTTTGAAAGTAGTTTGCATCTAACTCCCCTTCTTCTAAAGATGTATTTGGTGTTACATAGTCAGTGAATTCAACTATATTAACTGTATATCCTTTTTCTTCAAGTTCTGGTTTTATAACCTCTACTATATCCTTATGTGGGACTGGTGTAACCCCTATTGTTATTGTTTTGTCTTTTGATGCTGAACCTGTACTATTATCTGTCTTTGCTCCTCCGCATCCTACTAAACTTATTGCTAAAGCCCCTGTTAATAAAATTGATAAAATTGATTTTCTTTTCATATAAAAACCCCCTTGTTATAATTGATCATTATTAATGGATAATTGATAATTGTCTGTGAAACTCTTGCAGAGTTTCTTTATTTATATTTTTCTATTTAATTAGTTTATTATTCTATATTTAAATTTAATAAATATCATTTTAATTTATAATTAGAAATTATAAATCGTTAATTGAAAAAATTATGATAGTTTCTTATACAAGTAATTTCCTAGTGTTTGTAACGCTTGTACTATTATTACTAATATTATTACTGTTACAATCATTACATCTGTCTGGTATCTTTGGTATCCGTACCTTATTGCTACATCTCCAAGACCTCCTCCACCTACTGTTCCAGCCATTGCTGAATACCCTATTATGCTTATTATTGTTAATGTTAATCCAGATATTATAGAAGGAATGGCTTCTTTTAACATTACTTTAAATATTATTTGTGTATTAGAAGCTCCGAAGGATTTTGCTGCTTCTACTACTCCTGGATCTACTTCCTTTAAAGCTGATTCTATAATTCTTGCTACAAAAGGTGCTGCAGCTACTGTTAATGGTACTATTGCTGCTTCGGTCCCAATTGATTTTCCAACTACTAATTTTGTAAATGGTACTATTGCTACCATTAGTATTAGAAAAGGAAAACTTCTTAAAATATTTATTATACTATCCAACACATTATATATTACCTTATTTGGTTTTAATCCATTAGGAGCTGTAACTATTAATGCTATAGCTGGTATAAAACCTAAAATTACTGAAAATAGTGTTGAAAAAAATACCATTATAATTGTTTTATTAAATGCTGGTAATAATATTTCTAACATTAATTAATCACCTCCAATATTATATTTTTATCTTGTAGATATTTAATTACCTTTTCTTTATCCTCTTGTTCTATATTTATTACTAAACTTCCAAGAACATCTTCTCTAAATTTTTCTAATTTTCCCCAAACTATTGAGAAGTCTACATTAATTTCTCTAGCCATCTTTGTTATAAGAGCATTTTCTGATGATGTGCTTGGAAAAAACAATTTTATATTTACTCCTGTTGTAGGTAGTAATTCATCATCTTGTTCACCTAAAAATTTCTTAAGGGAAACTCCTGGATTTAAGAATAACTCTTCTGATTTACCTTGAGCTTTTAAAATTCCTCCCTCTATTAGCGCCACTTTTTCACATACTTCTTTAACAACTTCCATTTGGTGAGTAACAATAACTATTGTGATTCCTAGTTCTTTATTTATTTTTGATAAAAGTGCTAATATATCTTTTGTTATTTTAGGATCTAATGCTGAAGTAGCTTCATCACAAAGTAAAATTTTAGGTTCTAATGCTAAAGCCCTTGCTATTGCTACTCTTTGCTTTTGTCCACCACTCAAACTAGATGGTTTCACATTGGCTTTTTCAGAAAGTCCTACTAAATTTAAAAGTTCATTTACTCTACTTTTCACTCTTTCTTTTTCATATCCCCAAACTTCTAAGGGTAAGGCTATATTTTGAAAGACTGTTTTTCTATTTAATAAATTAAAGCTTTGGAATATCATACCTAAGTTTTTCCTAAATTCTCTTAGTTCTAAACCCTTTAAAGATTTAACTTCACGACCCATTACTGTAAGTGAACCATCTTCATAGGCTTCTAGTCCATTTATACATCTTAACAATGTTGATTTACCAGCACCACTATGCCCTATAATCCCATATATTTCTCCCTTTTGTATTCTAATAGACACATTTTTTATAACTTGTGTATCACCAAAGCTTTTGCTTAAATTATTTATTTCAATCATGATTATATTCCCCCCTAAAGAAAATTAAGAAAAAGTAGATATATGTAAATTTACTATTCCGTCACTTCACTCCAAATCAATGCAAACTTACATATGTTAATTTGAAAACTGAAGGAAAAAAGCTATAAAAAGCTATTCACGAGATAATCTTTTTATAATTTCTCAACGAAAAAAACGCACTGGAGAATAAATCTCTAGTGCGTATAATATCACATATTAATTTATTCTCTCATCTATCAGCTAAAAGCTGCAGGATTTAGCACCAAAATTAATAAACTATAATTTATCTAACATAAATTAGACTTATCATAATCCTATTATAGGTTGCTGGGTTTCACAGGGCCAGTCCCTCCACCACTCTTGATAAGAAACGTAATAAAGTATTAAATTTTTCTATTGATATTACTATACATATATAATTTCAATTTGTCAATATATATTTAAAAACTTATTTATCTATATTTATAAAAATTTAAATACTATAATATCTTTTTCCACATTAATAAGCTCTGCATCTGTATTTAATTCTATAAAATTAATTATGTTTTCTACAGTAGAATCTGCTTGTGAACTACCAGCACATATTCCTGATATACCAATAACTATACTTTGATGTAAATCTTGGTTATCTATTTCATTTACTGATATATTAAATTTATTTTTTAATTTTTGAGTTATACTTCTAACTACCATTCTTTTTTCTTTTAAAGAATGTACCCAGCTTGCTCTTAAATTTACACTCATTATTAATACTTTCATTTCAAACCACCCTTAATAAAACTTATTCAGTACACAGTTGTATAGGAGGGAATACTGTTAATAATTCACTGTGAACTATGAACTGTAAAGACCGTATATTATTATTATGAATAAAGCTCATGGAAAATATTCTCTCCATGAGCTTTATTATAATCTATAGGAATTTTATTAATGATTAGTATAAATCAAATCATCTACCATATAATTTAGTTAAAGAATGAATTTCTTTTGCTAACTTTTCGCTAAAATCTTTTTCAGATGCTCTCCACATCCAATTTCCTCCTAATGTTGAAGGCATATTCATTCTAGCACTATGCCCTAATCCTAAGAAATCTTGCATTGTAGTTACTGCTAAATAAGCTGGACTTCCCCAGACACCTCTTATTAACCCTTTTGCTATTCCTTCTTCATAAGTTAAATTCAAGTACTTTTTAGCTTTATCAATTTCATTTTTGCTTCCGGTAACATTATACCATCCACAAATAGTATCATTATCATGGGTGCCAGTATATGCTACACAATTAATTGGGTAATTATGCGGTAAATCTCTACTATCTCCATCACCAAAGCCAAACTGTAATATTTTCATTCCTGGGAATCCCGTAGTATCTCTAAGCTCTATTACACCTTGTGTCATCATTCCTAAATCTTCTGCTATTATATCTACCTGTCCAAGACTATTTTTTATAGCATCAAATAATTTTATTCCAGGTCCCTTAGTCCATTGACCAAACTCAGCTGTCTTATTTCCATATGGTATTTCCCAATATGCCTCAAAGCCTCTAAAATGATCTATTCTTACTACATCATATAATTTAAAACTTTCTCTAACTCTATCAATCCACCAACTATAACCATCCCTATCTAAGTTATCCCAATTATATATAGGATTTCCCCAAAGCTGTCCAGTAGCTGAAAAGGTATCTGGAGGACATCCAGCCACGGTTATTGGTAGCATATTTTCATCAACATTAAAGTATTGTGGATTGCTCCAAATATCTGCACTATCTTCTGCTACATAAATTGGAATATCACCTATTATTTTAATTCCGTTATCATTAGTATATTTCTTTAAACTATACCATTGTTTAAAGAATATATATTGAATGAATACCCAATAATGAATTTCATCTTTCAACAATACCTTATAAGAATCTATAGCTTCCTTTTTTCTAAGTCTTATATTATCATCCCAATTTTGCCAGCTAACTAAATTAAAGTGATTCTTAACCGCCATATATAAAGCATAGTCTTCTAACCAAAACTTATTTTCTTCTATAAATTCATTTATTTCTTTATCATATTTATTCTTAGAATTTTCATATGCAATTCTTAAAACTTTATTTTTATTTATAAATAATTTAGCATAATCAACACAATTTTCATTTATTCCATAATCTAAAGTTGAATAATCCTCTTTTTCTAATAAATTATCCTTTTGTAACAATTCAAAATCTATAAAATAAGGATTACCAGCAAATGCTGAAAAACATTGATATGGTGAATCCCCATAACTAGTTTGTCCTAAAGGGAGTATTTGCCAATATTTTTGCCCACTCTTTTTTAAAAAATCTACGAAGGCAAACGCTTCCATTCCAAATGTTCCTATTCCATACTTTCCAGGTAGTGATGAAATATGCATTAATATCCCGCTACTTCTTTCCATAAATTTTACCTCATTTCTAATAAAACCTATTCTATTTTGTATTTGTGAAGGTATTTAATAAAACTAATCATAAAAGTTTTGCTTTAATATTGAGGGTATAAAATAATTCATTTTAATCTATATAATTTATCTTAATCTACTTATAATAACAATTGATACAATATACTATGTTATTATAAGTAGATTAATGTTTTAATTTTCTATCTTAAAATTAGTTGATTCTCTATGAATAAGCTCTGTATTTAGTACTACATGCTTATTATCAGTTTTATCCGCTATTAAATCTAATAATAAATCAACACTTATCTTAGCCATTTCTAATTTAGGTTGTATTACTGTTGTTATGGTAGGATTATAAAACTCACTAATATCCATACCATCAAATCCTATTACAGCAACATCTTTACCTACTTCTAGCCCATTATCCTTTATTGCTTTGGCACATCCAACAGCCATTATATCTGATATAGCAAATATAGCTGTAATATCTTTATTATTTTTTAAAAGATTGTCAGTTTCTTCATATGCACCTCTATAATCATAATTACCTAGAATTTTATAATTACTATTAAATTCTATATTATTTTCTCTTAGTGCTTTTAAATATCCAGCTTCTCTTAGATATCCAATCCCAAAGTCATTTTCATCTCCTAATAATATAGCTATATTTTTATGTCCACATTCAATTAGATATTTTGTTGCAATATAAGCTGATTTTTCATTATCTATAGATACTGAGGAAAAATTTGAAAACTCTTTTCCATATTTATGATTTATAGAAGTTAATACAACTGGTACTTGCATATCATTAAAATAGTCATCTCTTACTTCTGTAAAGTTTCCTCCTAAGCAAATTACACCTTGTAATCTTTTTTCTTTTATCATTGAAATCAAATTATTCATCTCATCATCACTTAAATAGTCGTGATGCTCTAGTATCATAGAGTATCCGGCCTTAGAAATTCTTTTACTTATAGAATCCAACATCTCTGAGAAAAAAGGATTAAATACCCCTTTTATCAGAACTCCAATATTGTTTGTATTATTTTTTTTAAGATTTCTAGCACTGTTATTAGGTATATAATTGTTTTCTCTTATTATTTCTAGCACCCGTTCTCTTGTTTGCTCTTTAACATCCGGATGATTATTAATTACCCTTGAAACAGTACTTACTCCTACCCCCGCAATTCTTGCAATATCTCTTATGTTTATCATAACTCCCTCCAAATTTCGACAAATTATTCGGTATCGTTTCCATTATTTGCTATATTTTTACAGTACAGGATTAAGGTAATGATAATTTATTCTTTTACTGATCCTGAAACTAAGCCTGATGCTATATATTTTTGTAGAAGCATGAATATTATCACTATTGGTGAAGCTGCCATTACTGCTGCTGATGAATACATAGTCCAGTTTGCAGAGAATTGATCTTTAATAAATTTTTGTAATCCAGTCACTATAGTTTGAACATCTGCATTCTTTAATATTGCTGAAGTAAACATAAACTCGCTATACGCTCCTATAAATGCAAACAGGAATATAACTATTAACATATTTCTTAGTAAAGGTAATATTATTACTGAAAATACCTTCCAAGTTGATGCACCATCTATGTAAGCTGCTTCAACTAATTCATCTGGTATTCCATCTACTGCTCCTTTTAAAAGCCATATATTATATGCACTACCACCAGCTAGTATTAATATTAATACCCATGGTTTGTTAGTTAAATTATATGTGAAAACTATTCCCATTATTGCTGGTAATGCCATAGCTGCTGGAAACATTTGAAGAATTAGTAAACTCATAAGCCCATTTTTTCTTCCCCAAAATCTTAATTTTGAAAAAGCAAATGCCGCTGGTACTGATAAAACTAATTGCAATACTGATACTGCTGTACACAAAATTAATGAATTCCTTAACCATAACAAGAAATTTGTTTTTTCAAATACTCTTTTATAATTTTCTAAAGTCCATTCTGAAGGAAAGAATGTTGTTTGTGTAAATGCATTTCCTTTTGCCATTGATGCAGAAACTACTGCTATTATAGGAATTAATGTTATTGCTATCATTATCCAAATAAAAAGTCTACCAATCCAAGCTGCTCTGATTTCATCAGATCTTAATTTCTTTTTATATACTACTTTATCTTTTTTTCTTGTTAAACTCTTTAAATTTACCTCTGTTTGCATATTAATCAACCTCCTCAAACTGACCAGATGCCTTCATTTGAATAAATGAAATTGATGCAATTATTATAAATATTATTATACTAAGTGCTGATGCAATATCGAATCTTCCAAATTGCATTGAAAGTTTATAGTTTACCGATGCTAGTATATCTGTATACCCTGCAAATTGTGTTGTTAATCTTGGAGGACCTCCTGTTGTTATTAAGAAAGCTGATCCAAAATTATTAAAATTAAATGCAAAGGATGATATTACAAGTGGATAAGCAGTTTTTGTTATCGCTGGCAATGTAATATGCATGAATTGTTTCCATTTAGTTGCACCATCTACCTCTGCTGCTTCATAATAAACTTCTGGTATTGCTGATAATGAGCCTAAACAAACATTCATCATGTATGGAAATCCAAGCCATATATTAACCATTATTATACTTATCCTTGCTAGATTAGGATCTGTTAACCATTTTATTGGTTCTTGTATTATATTCATTTGCATTAATAAATTATTTATTTGTCCATAGCTACCATTAAATAACCCTTGGAAGGATAAAATCGCAACTGATGCAGGTAATGCCCAAGGAAGTATTAATATTCCTTTGTAAATTCCTCTTTCTCTTATATTAGGATTATTTAAAACTAATGCTATTATTAATCCTAAAAAGAAGCATCCAAGTGTTGATATTATTGCAAAAATCATTGTCCATGCAAATACAGGTAAAAAGGTTTCCTTAAAGGGTCCTGTTAAAACCTCTATAAAATTTGAAAGGAATACAAAATTAATTTCACCCTTTGAATACTGAGTATAATCAGTAAAAGCATAGTATACTGTTGAAAATACTGGAAGCAATGTGAATATAAATATTGAAATAAGTGCTGGTGCTAAGAAATAGTAAGCTTTACGACTTTTACTCTTCATTCCCATTTACAATCCTCCTTTATTTTATATAGAGATAGGCATTACACCTATCTCTATTTAGCTACATATATTATTTTATTTGTTTAATACCTTCTTTTACTTGATTAACTATATTTTCTCCAGCTGTTTTAGCATCTATTTGACCTGAAGTTAATAACTTTAAGTTATTAGCTGCTGGTTCCCACATAGCTTGAACTTCTACTATATTTGGCATTGGCATAGCAACTTTTGCTTGTTCCATAAATGCTTTAGTATATTCATCATCTACTACATAATCTTTAGATACTGGAATTCTGCTACCAGTTTTGTAAACTACATCTTGTCCTTTATTAACAAACTCTTCCATAAGTTTCCATGCAAGATCTTTATTCTTTGAATTTTCATTAACAAAAGAAGTTTGAACTCCTAAGAATGTTTGTGGAGCTTTTCCATTTAAAGTTGGCATTGGAACTACTCCAAAGTTTAATCCAGCTTCTTTAGCACCTGAAACATCCCATGGACCTGAGAAATAAAAACCAGATTTACCTGATGTAAAATCACCTTTAGCTATATCTCCAGTTATATCTGCTGCCATTAATTTATCTTTATTAACTAAATCTGAAATAAATTGAAGTCCTGCTACTGCACCTTCATTTCCAAGACCTATATCAGATGGATCTAAAGTACCGTTATTGTTTTTATAAACATATCCACCACCAGCTGATAAGAATGCATATGAGAAGAAGAAGTCATTTACATTATACTCAAATCCAACTTCTTTTGCCATTGCAACTAAATCTTCCATTGTCTTTGGAACTTCTTTAACTTTATCTTTGTTATAGAACATTCCAGTTGTTTCTTGAGCAAATGGAACTGCATAAACCTTTCCACCTATAGTTACTGCATCTACTATACCTTGAGATGTATATTTATCAGCTGAAACCATTCCTGATGGCACTTCTGCTGTTATTCCTGCTTTTTGGAATGTTCCTAGATTATCATGTGGAACTCCTAATATAAGATCTGGACCATTATTACTTTGACAAGCTTGAATCATTTCTTGGAACTTTCCTTGGTCTTCAACAACACTTACTTCAACATTATTTTCTTCTCCCCAAGCTTTAGCTACTTTTTCAAACTCTTTAACTTCGTTAGTAGTAAAGTGTGACCAAACTGTTAAAGTTTTCTTTTCTGTATTGGCAGTGCCGCCTTTTTCACCTTTTCCCCCACAACCAACTAAAGAAGTTGTAGCAATTATACCAGCAATTAAAACTGCTAATAGTTTTGAACGTTTTACCATAATAAATTCCTCCCAAAATCTAATATTAGATCTTTATATTTATAAACCTTATTAGGTTTATCAACTAATTTATGATATTGTTTACAGGTAACCTTACCGGTACCGTTTCCAATAAATTTTATAATTTATTTTTATATCCTGACTCTTTCCACAATAAAAATAAAATTTTAAACTCTACTGCCTCATTAAAATTGGATATATCATAATTGACTATTTTTTTTATTTTATCTATTCTATAGAATAATGTATTTCTATGAATATATAATTTATCTGCTGATTCACTTATTTTCAAACCTTCGCTAAAGAAAATTTCTATTGTTTTTATAAGATCATCATCCAATTTAGAAAAAATATCATTAAATTCTTTATATACTCTACTTATTTCCTTTTCATCTACTTTTTCTATCATTTTTTCTACTAATAAGGAATTTTCAGTATATATCTTTGGTTGCAAACTATATTTCAAGCATATTTCTAAATTATCTTTAAGATATTCAAATTTTTCTTTAAGTTCATTATATTCATCAATTTTACAATGACTTATATAACATTTTTCTGTTATATTTTTTTTGATTGCTAAAAAAAGTTCTTTAATAGTATCATTATTTATGTCATTTTTACTTATAATAACAATGTATTCATCTTGAATAACAATAATACTGTCGTCTCCTAGATGTTTTCTCTCTATTAACTTTAAAGCTTTAGAATGCTTGTCCTTTAAATAAATAAGTATTAATTTAAAAGGCTTATCTTTTATAACCTCTTTTAGAATATCATTAGAAAATTCTTTCCCTTTTATTATGTCTAAGATTATTTCCTCTTTAGATTTTACTGCATTACTTAATTCTTGTTCTAAACAATATTTTAATAAACTCATACAGTTACTATAATTGTCATAAGTTTCTAATAATAATTCTTCTGTTGGTATTCTTAAAATACTGCTTACAATTCTAGAATTTTTCCCTTGAAGAAAGTCAGCTATTACAGATCCATCTTTTTCGCTTATTTTGAAGGGAATTTGAATTTCTTCACTTATTTTTTGAAAAGAGTTTTTTAACCCATACATAAGCTTCCCCCATAATTTAATTTTTCTGAATATTTATGAAACAGGTAACGTTTCCAGAAAAATAAGAAATTTTGTTTTATTAGTATTTAACTTTACCTTGTAACTAGATTATACTATTGCAATCGTTTTTATTCAATAGTATTTTAATACAATTAGCCCTTTATTTTTTGTATTATCTTACAAAAACCAGCTTGAACCCTTTGTATTTAGCCATATTTATCAACTAAAAAGCTTTTTTGAGCCAAGCTTTTTAGTTGATTTATTATTTCATTTTTTTCATAGCACTCTTCATATCATTTACTATCCCTGAAATATTTCTTTTTGCATCTTCTCCCATGTTTTCTACATGTTCCATAAGTTCTGATATTTCATCTGCTATTTCTTCTGTTAACCTACCTGACTTAACATGTTTATATAGCTTTTTCATTTTTCTTTGAATTTTATCATCTTCCACAAAGTACACCTCCTTATAGTATAGTCTATATCTTTATTTTTTCACTTTTTCATGAATTTATACTTTTTTCTATACCTTAGATAGCATAAAATTTAATGATATTTATAGCTCTTTTATATAAATATCATTAAATCAATAAAAGCTTGCTGAAAACTTTTATTCTTCAACAAGCTTGCTTATGAACCTTTTTTTATTACTATATCATTTATTATCTTAATAGCTACAAATCCACATATAATTCCAAATACTATTCCACCAACTATATCGGATGGATAATGTACCCATAGATATAACCTTGAAAATGCCACTAGAAAAGCTGAAAAATAGAATAAATATTTATATTTTTTTATATAGTACCCAAGTACCATAGCTGCTGCAAATGAAGATGCAGTATGCCCAGAAGGAAAAGAATATGATGATGGAGCTTTAATTATAAGCTTTATATCATCTATAGAGTTAAATACCCTTGGTCTTTGTATTATATTCTTTATTAAACCTTCTCCAATTATACTTGTTAATAATAGCGCAATTATCATTGTTATTCCTATTTTTTTATATTTTTTGCTTAATAGTAGAATAATTGATATTATAATCCATATTAACCCTCTATCTCCTAGCTTAGTTATTAACACCATTATACTGTCCATAAAAGAGCTAAAAAAATATGTTCTAATAATTTCTAAAATTCTTAAATCTATAAAATTTATATAATCCCACATAATTCCCCCATTAAAATATATTCTTATTATTTTCCATAAATAATACTCTGTTGATTTTCTCCCAATGCACTTGAATTTTCTTTCATGACTTCACTTCTATAATTTTTAATTAATGCTATATCCTGTACTTCATCATTATAATTATATATTTTATATTGATTATTATATTCTTCTGAATTTTTACTTATTCCTTCATTATATATCCTTTTTATTGCTTCGACAACTCTATTGTTTCCTTTAAATCCATTTACATCATATTCTTCAACATAGCTCCATATTGCAATTTGTGTTGCAAAATATGCTTCCTCTTCTGAAGATAACCCTATTTCTCCATAACTTTTATTAGGATAACCTTCAGATATTATCCCAGCTAATCCATCAGTGGCATGGCCTATACCTTTAAAGATCTCTCCACTTGGATATAATTTTTCAATTTCTAGACAATATCCTATTTCATTAGTTTCCACTGCTCTTATAATTTTTGCTTTGATAATAAAATTTTCGTATTCTACTTCACCAACATAATAATCTCCTGTTGATATTTTTAATTCATCCCCTAACTGCATTGCAAAACAATTATAGCTAAGGTTTACTACTAATAGAAATAGTATAAAAACAATAGCAATGCTTTTTCTTTTAAGTTTCATTTTATCACTCCTACTTAATTGACTTTATACTATTTTTATCAAATTAAGTTTAAATAATACTAGATGTGATAAATATTATTCATAATAAAACAAGGTAAGATATCGTAACATCCTACCTTGTTTTATCTTTAATAATTATAGTTTCATTAAAAATGCTCACCATTTTCATAGTATCTATTTTCTTCTAACTTAAAAAAGATAACATCTACATTAGAATATCCTATTGAGTTAACATGATTGGTGATTATCTTTGCCGCTTTATCTTGAATTTCTTGTCCTCTATCAAACCAAGAAATTTCAACTATTGCTTCACCATCAACAAATTTACCATCTCTTACATATAAAGATTGATCAACTGTTAAATTAAAATACTCTCTTGGGCATTTGATTAATTCCTGAAGATCGTCTACTAGATTCTTACTTATATCACAAACTTTTTTAGCTTCTACTGCTTTAAATCTAATGATTGGCATTATAGGACACTCTCCATTTCTATACTTTTTAATAAAATTATAGCATATTAGTAATATTTATAAAATCCTTCTACATAACTTTTACTTTTAATTACATATACATATATTTCAACTTCTTTACTTCCATATATATCTATTTTATATACAAAAAAATATAGAGGTAGTCTAAATTATTGCATTTAGCTACCTCTATTATTTATTTTATATACACATTTATTGTTTATTATTTATTAACTTACTCATTTCTATAAGCTCTATAGCTAAGTCTTTTATAGTTTCTGCACTGATCAATTGATCTTCAGCATGCATTATTATCAAAGAAAACTCAAGCTTTTCACCATTAGCTTCCTTATGAATCAATCCAGAATGTGCATGATGCCCCTCTATTAAAAATCCTTTAGCTTCTTCTATTTTTTTGTTTGCTTCATCAAAATCATTATTTCTAGCATCTCTTATTGCTTCTATTGCCAAAGATTTAGCCATACCTACGTTGCTTATAATTTCAAAAGCAACTAATTCTAGTTCATTCATAATTATTCTCCTATCTATCTTATTTATTACATAGTTTCTGTATCTGCATTTAATCCTTCTTCTTGTGATTTTGCTGCTGCCTTATTAGATGCTATAACGAAAGGAGCATAAATTAATACACTGACTGCTAAACACACAATACCTACAACAAGTCCCATAATTTCTCCACCAGTTCCTACGAAAGGTATAAGTGGTCCAGGAGTAGTCCAAGGTACACCATAAGCTATTGGTGGAATAAGTTCTACTACAATCGCGGCATATCCTATTAATAAATTAACAACTGGTACTAATAAGAATGGGATTATAAATATTGGGTTTAATACTATTGGTAAACCAAATATTACTGATTCATTAATATTGAATAATCCAGGTCCTATAGATAACTTAGCTATATCTTTTTGATCCTTCATTCTTGAGAATATAAGAATAGCTATAATTAATCCAAGAGTACAACCTGATCCACCATAGTTAGAAAATCCATCTACTAAAGCCCAAGTTGTTGGGAAAGGTGCTCCCCATGCACTTCCATTAGCTTGTGCGAAAGCTAAGTTAGCTGCATTTGGTTCTGCAAACATAGTATCTCTTACTGCTGCAATAGTATTAGGTCCATGTATACCCATTATCCATAATAAGTTTGATACTAAAGCCATAACTACTACTGATACAATACTGTCTCCAAGTTTAGTTAATGGTGCTTGTAATAAGTTGTAAATTATAGTATGAATTCCACCACCATTAGTAACTTTACCTAATATAAAGTTAAGAACTGAGAAACCAACTGTTACTATTATTATTGGTAATAATATTTTAAATGTTCTAGAAACTGCTGGTGGAACTTGTTCTGGCATCTTGATTTCAAGTTTAGGTGTTTTAGATAGTCTTGATAAAAGTTCTCCAACTATTAAACCAATTATTAATGCAACGAATAGACCTTGTGGTCCCATGTATTGCATTGTAATGTTTCCATCAACTGCTGATGGATACATTATAAAGAATACTGATACTGCAGTTAAACCAGTTAATAAATCATCAGCACCTAAGGATCTTGCAAGATTCCTTGCTATTAAAAATACTATTAAAATTGCTAAAATGTTTAAAGATCCATTTAATACTGGTGCAAATATAGCTTGATAATCTGCTAAATTAGGAATTAAATCTCCTAAATGTAAAAGCTTCGCTATAAACCCATCTGGATGAAGTAAAACATTGTTTATTAATACCATTAATGAACCTGCCATTGTTAATGGGAAGGTTAAGATGAATGCGTCCCTAACTGCACAAACATGTCTCTGTGCATTTAACTTTGTTGCAATCGGAACAAGTATTCTTTCCATGCTACTTTCTAATTTTGTCATAAAGCTCATTGTTTTTTCCCCCTCATATTTTTTTTATTTATTAAACCTCTTGTTAAATTCCAAGAGTTTTTAATACACCTTCTAATATAACTTTACCATTCATGGTTCCATATAACCTCATATCTATAACTTGCACCGGTATTCTTCCATTAACTAAAGCATCTACTTGTGGTTTTTGGAATCTTACTTGTGGTCCCAATAAAACTATATCTGCTTTATCTATAACACTTGAACATTCTGAAACTGGAAGTGCATCAATATTAATTTCTATTCCTTTTTCCTTTGCTGCTGCCTTCATCTTGTTTACTAATAAACTTGTTGACATACCTGCTGCACAAACTAATAAAATATTTTTCATAATAATTCCTCCTAAAATTTATTTTTAAATATATTTAAAGCTCTTCTCCATTAGTAGCTATTACATTTTTATACCAATAAAAACTTTTCTTTTTAATACGCTTTAAATCCTTTTCATCTTTCTCATCTCTATCTATATAAACAAATCCATACCTCTTTTGATACCCATTGAGCCAACTTAGTAAATCTGTAAATGACCAAGTACAATATCCTAATAACTCTACCCCATCAGTTATTGCTTCTTTGCAAGCTATTACATGATTTTTTATAAAATTTATTCTATAATCATCATTTATACTTCCATCTTCTTCGATTTTATCAAATTCACCAAGTCCATTTTCTGTTACTAATATAGGTAATCTATATCTGCTATTAATTCTTCTTATCCCTATTCTCAATCCTGTAGGATCTATTTCCCAATCCCAGTTAGTTCTATCTAAATTTGGATTCTTTATTGTCTTAAAGTTACCTGGAATACCATAATCTTTAGATGTTCCCTTTTTTCCTGATGTATTTATTTCTTCAAAATTACTTATACCATTTATTGAATTAGCTTCAACAGTTTCACTCCTATAATAATTTATCCCTATAAAATCAGGCTTTCCCCTTTCTAAGAGCTCTAAATCTCCATCTTCAATTTCTGGAGCTATTCCTTCTTTCTCATATCTACTCAACGCAAACGCTGGATAGTTACCAAAACAATATACATCTAACCACCAATGACAATTCATATCTTCAGCATTTTCTCTTGCTAAAACATCTTCTGGCTTACATGTATAAGCATAATTAGGTGTAAAAGCAAAGCTTGGACCAATCATTCCATTTGATACATATTGTCTAAACGACTCTATTGCTTTTGCATTTGCTAAACTTGCTATATGATTTGCCTTAAGCATCCTTCTATCATCTCGTACCTTAGGTGGATGTATTCCTATCTTATAACCTAAAAGTATAAATACATTTTGCTCATTTAATGTTACCCAATATTTAACTCTATCTCCGTATCTCTTATAAAGGGTTATACAATAATTATTAAAATCATCTATTATTTCTCTAGATTCCCATCCCCCATATAGATCTTGAAGATACTGTGGTAAATCCCAATGATATATTGTTATTATAGGCTTTATATTATTAGCAATAAGTTCATCTATAAGGTTATCATAAAATTCTAATCCTTTTTCATTTATGTCGCCTCTTCCATTAGGATAGATTCTGCTCCATGCTATTGAAAATCTGTAGGCTTTCAATCCTAACTCTTTCATTAAAGCTATATCTTCTTTATATCTTCTATAATGGTCTACTGCTACTTTGCCATTAGTTCCTTCATAGGTTGTCCCAGGTAATTCACTAAATGTATCCCATATACTTAATCCTTTTCCATCAATATTATAAGCTCCTTCAACTTGATATGCTGCAGATGCACTTCCCCATAAAAAATCACTTTTGAATTTATCAAGTTTCCTGTGAATCAATACTACCTCCTCCCTTCCTACGTCTTGATTATATTATAACTTATAAAAATATATTTGTAATCAATTTCACCCCTTAAAAAAACACACTTTTATCTTATATAAATTGTTCCATTTATATAACAATTTGTTTTACATTTTATGGAGTTTTAAGTTCTTATCTATAAATATCTTTTTCTAATTTTATTTTTCAAAATTTAATATGATATTTGATTTTTGGATATTTAAATCGCATTATGTATTATTTTATCTAATTCTCATCAAATAAATTGTAGTAAATTGTATAAATATAGAAATTATAAGGGATAGATGTTGTTCATCTATCCCTTATAATTTCTATATAATTTTCTACCTATTGTTTCAATAATATATAATGCTGGTATTTGTGTTGTAATATCGTTTTCTTCTGTTTTTTCTTGTTGCACATAATAACCAATATTTATATCTGATATTCTTGCTAAAGTTGAATCTTCATTATTTGTAATACTTATTATTTTACTACCTTTTCTTTTCAGCCTATTTATATGGTCTATTACGGTTGGAGTTTCTCCAGACACGGAAAATGCAATAGTAACATAATTCTCTGTACATTTAATATTTATTGGATAAAATGGATCATCTATATATATAGCATTTTTACCTATTGCCGAAATATATCTAGCTGCATATTTTGAAAGAATTCCTGAAAATCCTATTCCAACAAATATTATAGTATTGGCATTATTTAACTCATCACATACCATATCTATTTTTTCTCTGTAGTCCACGGTTTGTGCCTTTTTTAAAAAATCAATTACCATTGAGGTATTATCTGTTAATGATTTCCCTCCACCTTTTTCAATATACATTTTAAATTTTAATTTAAACTCTGAAAAGCCTTCACAATCTAATTTCTTGCAAAATCTTAGTATAGTAGTCGTTGATACATGAGCTTCATTTGCCAATTCCCTTATTCTCATATAAATTACTTTTTCACTATTTTTCATTATATAATTATAAAGGGATAGTTCTAACTCATTTAAACTTTGTATTTTATTATAACTAAACATTACTCATCTCCTTCTCTAAATTTAAGATAATGTATATAGTTATATATAATCTTAAATATTTAAATTAATAATCATTTTTTCTATTAATTTAAAATAATCTTTATATCATTATACCACTTTAGCTAGATAATTATTTATAAAAAGGCTGAAATCTATTTTTATGAAGATCCCAGCCTAAATTAAATGTCTTTAATTAAATTTAAATATCTTCGCCTCTTGTTTCTATTATATGCTTATACCAATAGAAAGAAGCTTTTTTCTTTCTAGCTAAACCATTCTTATGATCTACATATATAAAACCATATTGCTTTTTATATCCATTTAACCAACTTAATAAATCAATAACTGACCATGCATAATATCCTTTTAAGTTTATTCCCTCTTCAATTGCATTTTTAATAGCTTTTAAGTGAGTCTCAATAAACTTAATTCTTGGTATGTCAACAATTTCATCTTCTATGATAGGATCTTCATCACCTAATCCATTTTCTGTTATATATATTTTAACATCTCCATATCTACCCTTTAGCATTCTTAATCCATCTAAAAATGCTTCAGGTGATATCTCCCATCCCCATTTTGTGTACTTTTTATCATTCATTTTAACAGTTCTATAAAAACCATCAAATGAAGGATTACCAGGTGCTCCTGTTGAGTTTTCTCTATTTCTTTCAACTGCTTCATCTATATTATTTTTCATTACCCTTTGAGGTTGATAATAATTAAGTCCTATAAAATCATTTTTATCTGAAGCTTTCTTTATTATTTGAAGCTCTTCATCTGTCCAATCAATTTTAACACCTTTTTTATCAATGATATCTACAACATACTTAGGATATTCACCTTTTAATATTGGATCATAAAACCAATTGGTATCAATTTCATTTGCATGTTTAGCTGCAGTTATATTTTCTTCTTTATCATCTATACTAAATGCAGGAGAAAATACATGTGTAATACCTATTTCACCATATTGTTTTAATGACTTATATAGTTCAATTGATTTAGCATGAGCTAAAAATACATTATGCGTAGCTTGGAAATATTTATTTAAATCACCTACTATTGCTGGTGGATGTGCTCCTGCTAAATATCCTAGCCCACAAAATACCACTGTCTCATTGAATGTAATCCAATGTTTAACTCTATCTCCAAAGGCTTTATAACAAACTTCTGAATAATTTACGAATGCGTCTATTGTTTCTTTATTTATCCATCCACCTTTTTCTTCTAAAACTTGAGGCATATCCCAATGATATAATGTTACAAATGGAACTATTCCATAACTTAAACATTCATTTATTATATTGTTATAGAATTCTATTCCTTTTTGATTTACTTCTCCTACACCATTTGGTATTATTCTAGGCCATGAAATTGAAAATCTATATGATTCTAATCCCATCTCCGCCATTAATTTTATGTCTTCTTTATATCTATGATAATGATCTATTGCAATATCACCATTAGTTCCTTCAAAAGTTTTTCCTGGTATCTTAGAAAATACGTCCCAATTAGAAACTCCTTTTCCATCCTCATTCCAGGCACCTTCTACTTGATATGATGCAGATGCTGCTCCAAATAAAAAATCCTTTGCAAACTTCATTTATATTTCCTCCAATTCATAAAAATAAGCTTAGTTTATTTCAATTTGTTACTTTACATAAAGTGTATAATAAAGTGCTGTTCCATACTTTGATTTTGTTTTAAATTGTGTTTTTAAATATGATTCTAATTCTTTTGCTGTCAAACTTGTTTCAGCTGAATAAATTATTTTTATTCTGTTTTTATCATCACTTACTGTAAGTTTAACTTTATCATCCTCATAATTATCAAAAAACTCTCTTATAAATTTCATTTGAACTCCATTTATTTCTACATTATACATAACTTATCCCCCTACAACTTTTTTTAATCGTTTAATATAATTTTACAATACTTTTTAATTTAAAGCCTATTTTTATGAATTAATAAAACAAATATCACATTTTATAATTTGTTTTATTTTTGTAACAAATCGTTATCATAATTATATCAATAATTTCCAAAAAAATATATTGTTTATTATTAAAAAGTGTATAATAAATCTAGTTTTATTTATATTATTATTAAAGGAGAGATAGTAAAATACCCATCTCTCCTTTATATATTACTTATTTTAAGGATACATTAATTTTTATTTTAACATAACAGTAATAATATGCTCTTTATCTAATTCTAGTGAATTTATATATTTTTTATCTATGATATTTGAATTTTTAAATTCATATGTTTCATTATTGATGAATATTTCTTGAATTTTATACTCTCCAAAATCTTTATGCAATTCATTTATATATTCAACTTTAAATTTTCTGTCGCTAAATACTAAACTTATACTTGCTTTGTTGTCTTCATCAAATTGACTTAGTAATAGTTTAGGATCAAGTTTCATATCTCCATAACTTCCCTTTACTCCAAACATTTCCGTTAATACAGTCAAAATAAGCCAACTTGCTGATCCTGTTAAATAATGATACATTCCTCGTCCCTTAGAGCTTATATATTCGGGTATTCCAGGATATATCTTACTAACTTCAAAATTAATACAGTGTTTATATAATGTATCTATAACTTTAAATCCTTCTTTTACAAAGCCTCTTTGATAAAGTGCATTGGCATACATAATAGTCATATGACTAAAAACTGCTCCATTTTCTTTACTTCCATAAGCAAACCCAAACATTCTGCCTAAATCCGTTTTTAATTCCTTAAAATTAGTATTTAGTCTATATCCTCCAACTTCCTTGTCATATAAGTAACTATCAGCTGCCTTAACTATCTCTTTTACTTGTTTTTCCGTTGCTATATTACTCATTATTGTGAATACTTGTCCTGTAAGCATCATTCTTATGCCTGCTTCAAAGTCACCTTCAACCTTTTTTCCACTATTGTCATAATAACCATTATACCAACTGTAACCTTCTGAATTTGTAATCCATTCTTTAGAGTTAATGTGATTTTTTATCCAATTTGCTTTTTCTTCAAGGTCTTTAACTAATAAATCTATATTAATTTCAGAAGTTCTTCCTTTTATATCATGATTACAACTTTTACAATAAGTATTTAAAATATTTATCTTTTCTTGTGGATAATCATATAGATTGTTTTTGAATAACAAAACTTCTATCTCTTCTGCCATCTCTACGTGTTTAATTTTATTTTCGTTTTTAATTTTCTTTAAAAGTTCACATATATTAACTAGATTTCCTGAATATAATGCTGTAAATGCTACACTTTCTCCTTTTTCCTTAGCCATGTCTAAAGCATCATTCCAATCAGCACCTCTTAACCTCATATTATTATTTTCTCCTACATCATAAAATGCAGTCAAATGTTGTACTAATATGTGTTCTAAAATAGTACCTAAATATATATTATTTTCTTTTGTTAATAATTTATTTCCTTGCTCTATACTCCATAGATTATCCTTGTCAGTACCTCGTGCAGTTTGTAAATCTTTGAAATAACTTTGTTTTTCTAATAGAAAATTTATATCTCCACTTTGATTGATATATAAATTAGTAGTTAAGAATGGCCATGCACCATGATCCATCCATACCCTAGTTATATTATTTCTATCTGCTATAAATTCTCCTAAATTTGCTCCTATAATAGTTGCATTGGAGCCATCAAATCTTACTCCTGCAAAATTATTTAATAGCATTTCTCTTACTTCTTTAGGATCCATTGCTAACAAAGCTAAACAATCTTGCCATAGATCTCTCCATCCTCTTCCCCCTTTTCCATAATCATGATGAGGTAAGAATGAACATCCATATATTCTTCTAAGAATAGGTTGAAAATTAACCCAATGCATCCAATTATTAAATGTGCTATCTCCAGTATTATATTTGAGATTAATTTTATTTTCCCAATATAACTTAGTATCTTTTAATAACTCTTCGAAATCGGTTTCCTCTAATAATATACTAGTAAGCTTTTCGAAATCATCTACTGATTCCCCATATCCAAAAGCAATTATATAAGATTTTGATTCATTTGGTTTCATTTTTTCATTCTTAAATCTTAATGCTCCTATACTTTCATATCCCTCAAACTTTTCTCCCGACTTAACATTAAATTCTTTATTTAACATTATACTTTCTGGATTTTCAAAGGAACCGCCTTCCCCTATAAATTCTTCTACTATAGGTGAAAAGCTTATTGGCATACTTTTATCTTCATCTACTGCTATAACTCCATAAACTATTTCATTTATTTTGTGACCTCTCTCATCAAATGTAAGTGTTGGTTTGACTATTACCCCTGAATTAATAGTTTCTATTCTATGCAATAATGAAGTAACATGTCTATGATCTCTCATATTATCTGCTGAACGACAATATAGAGGTATAGCTGCTGTTGGAGTTATATTTATATCTTCTTCTGATATATTAGTTATTGTTACTTTCATTAATTCAACTTTATATCCATTTGGTACAAAATTAATTATCTCACTTTTTAATCCCATCTCTTTAGAGGTTCTGATTACCTTATGACACATTATGCTACATTCAATTTCAGTTTCTTCCTTTTCTTTAGAAAAAACTTTTGATTGCTGCTGTGATGATACCCCTGTTGCAGACCAAGCAGTTTTTCCTTCAACATATATCCAGAAATTTCTTGATGACTTATTGTTATGAAGATCTTCACTACTAACTGGTGCTAATAAAAATGTATTTTGATTCATCTTACAGTCACCATTTAAAGTAGGTGTCAAACTAGACATAACTCCAAGTTCATTAGCTATTGGAAAGTATAAGTAGCTATTCTTTTCCGGGTCCTTAAGTGTAAATTTTCCTGTATCTCTTAAAAAATTAATTCTTTTCAATATTCTCCCCCCTTATTTTTGATTTGATTTACTTATTATTCATTTGATCATATTAATCAATTTTAGTGCAAGATTCTCTTACAATTAATTCTACAGGTATTACCTTATTAATTTTTAGCTTTTCTTTCTTATTTATTTGTTCTACCAAAATATCTACTGCTGCTCTGCCTATTTCATCACAGTTTTGCCTTATAGTTGTTAACTTTGGAGTAACATATTGTGATATTTCTATATCATCAAATCCTAATATTGAAATATCTTCTGGTACATTAAGCCCAGCCTCTCTTATAGCCTCCATAGCACCAAGTGCCATCTTATCTCCTGCTATAAAAACTGCAGTAGGTCTATTTTTTAGTTTTAATAATTTTTCCATGGCTTTATATCCACCAGTAAAATCAAAGTTTGTACCATCTACTAAATATCCTCTTGGTATTTTTAAACCTAATTCTTTCATACTTTCTATATAAGATTCTTTTCTTACGGTACTTGGCCAATTATCACCGTTTGATGTACCGTATATATGAGCAATTTTTCTATGTCCTAAATCATATAGATATTCAACCGCTTGTCTGCACCCTGATTTATTATCAGATGTAACTGTTGATGCATATTCCGCAAACATATCTATTATTACAATTGGAAAATTGCTATTTACAAGAGATAACGTCTCCTTATCATGAGGATCTGTACAAATTATCGCTACCCCATCAACACATTTATACTTGAAATATTCTAAAAAAGTATCATTTTTTAGTCTATCATTTTTAGAACCAAACAATAATGAATATCCATGTATATCTGATTGTTTTTTGAATGCCTCTATTACTTTAGAAAAGAAAGGATGACTTAACCCTACACCAAGATCTTCATAATAAACAATTCCTAATGTCCAAGTTCTCTTTGTAGTTAGCCCTTGCGCTTGAGAGTTTGGAAGAAAGTTTTCTTCTTCTAATATCTTTTTAATCTTTTTCCTAGTTTTATCACTCACATCTGGATAATTATTTATTACTTTTGATACAGTTGTAGGAGAAACTCCTGCAATTTTTGCTATTTCGTATATTGTAATCACCGTTTCATCTCATCCCTTCTATTTTAAGTTCATCATCACATTAGTTCCTTATTATTAGTATTTAATAGTTATTTACATAAAGTATATATCGAATTTGCCTTTAATTTCAAATAAATAATTTCATTATCTATTTTTAAAGTAATATTTCTATCTTCTTCATTTTCATTCATTAAAATTATACATATATCTTCTTTGTCATCTATACAAGAAAGTGCATAGATTTTTTTATCATTAGTAACTTTAGTTAATAATCTTAAGGAATTTTTCTTAATGAATTTACTAAAATGTGCTATATAGTAAAAAGAGCTGTTATATATTACTTCTCTTTTTTGTGTGTCTACTATTATTGGAGCATCGCATAAGTTTCCAACATGATTTGGTCCACCTGTTTCATCTAAAACTATATTCCAGTCTATCCATGCCTCTACATAATTATTTAAGTCTCCAATTATATTTCTACCATATCTTTCTCCTGGTTCCCAAGAACCAATATGAACTCCACCTTCTTGACATCCTTCAGTAAAGACTATGTGCTTATCTGGAAATTCTTCATGAACCTTTGATGTATTTTCAAACTCCTCTGAAACATACCAATGTATCCCTGTGCCCCATACATATTTATTTGCTTCTTTATCCTCTAGCACTGTCTTAGCCCTATTATAAACTAAATCTCTATTATGATCCCATATTATTATTTTTTTATCGAGTAATTTATTCCTTTCAAAGGTAGGCCCTAAATAATATTTTACAAAATCTCTCTCTTCTTCAGCTGAATACAAACACGAATCCCAAACCTGCTTTGCTGCTGGCTCATTTTGTACAGTAACTCCCCAGATATCAAATCCTTTTTCTTGCATTTCTTCTATATATTTAACGTAATAATCAGCCCATAATTGTTTATATTCATCTTTTAGCTTTCCACCATTATTCATTTCATTATTTGTTTTCATATAACTTGGTGGGCTCCATGGACTTGCTAATATATTTAATCCACCCTTTTTTTCATTAATAGCTTCTTTAAGTAAAGGTAGTACATATTTTCCATATCTATCTAAAGAAAAACTACTTAAGGATTTATCATTTTCTTCAACAAAACTATAATTCTCTAGTGAGAAATCACAGCTATTAATATGAACCCTTGCGAAATTATACCCTATTCCATTTTCTTCATTAAAATATAACTCTAGAATTCTTTTCTTTTTTTCTTCATCTATCTTAGAAAGTACATATGCACTTGATTCAGTTATTGCCCCTCCAAATCCTAATATTTTTTGAAACCTTTTTTTAGTGTCTACTATAATTGTACAATTAAAATCCTTATCATTATCTATACTAATATCATCTAAGCAATATTTATTTA
Source organism: Clostridiaceae bacterium AF10-41 (assembly GCA_027686065.1). Classification (GTDB taxonomy): domain Bacteria; phylum Bacillota; class Clostridia; order Clostridiales; family Clostridiaceae; genus Clostridium. The sequence goes on along the minus strand of JAQCTH010000001.1, from coordinate 100,955 downwards.
ATCTATCTTTAGTATGCTTGCAAGTAACAAATACCTTATAATTATTCATAACTATTACCTCTCCATTATTCTATTGTAGCTATTATTTCTCTTATTTGACCACTTCTTACCTTTTCAGCATCAGTTCCAAGTATTTTCTTTTGATTAATTACTTTGATATTATTATCAATACCTATTAATTCATATCTAGTTATATTTCCTTTTTCTGAACCAAAGGTATCTTTATTATTCTTATTTATATACTTTAACCTTATACTTCCTAGTAAAGTAGTTTCTATTATATTATTTTTAAAGAAATCCTTTGACAATACTGGTGTTAATTCGAATTCTAAAACTCCATTTTCATATTTAAATATATTTTTTCCAACAGTCATTATTTTCCATATACTTAACATTTCTACAGTAGTTCCACTTAATCTTGCAATAAATCCTCTTCCATGTGTTCTTTCATCTGGGTTCGCACTACTTGCTATAAAAGAAGAATTCTCTAATATACTTCTTCCATATACTTTTGAGTCCATAAAAGGAGGTAATACATTTCTTATATCTTCATAAAATTCTTCATACAAGTCTTCCTTTATTAGTTCTAGAATATATTTAAATTCCATATGCATGAAAATTGATTCTCTTTCAAGCCATCCTGATGTAAATGTCCTTGCTCTCCCTATTTCAAATGTAACCTTTTCTAAAGATTCTGAGGTCTTATACATTTTTAATTTTTTGTCATAAATATCGCTATTTTTTAAAGTTTTATATATTTCCTTCTTTTCTTTTTCTTTTAAATCCGTTTTAAGATATCTTGCATATCCTTCTAAAAATAAAGGGAGAAAATTTACTTTAAACTCTATAGGCTTTATATTTCCGTTTTTATCTTCAATAAATTTTACAGTTTCATAATACATAAATGTAGGAATTTTTCCATCATTCAACTCTTTTATTCCATCTATTCCTATATTTATTTTTTGTATAATCTTATCTACTATCTTCTCTATATCATCTTTATATAATACTTTTTCAGTTCCATCTATTGAGTATTTAACCTTTTCCCTGTAATCTTCTCTTATACTTGAAATTATATCCCAATATTCACTTTGAGGTAATATACCATTAAGATTTTTAGGAAGAATATCTATTAATTCTTTAACTACATCATAAAATTCTACTGGAAGCTTCAATCCATTTTCTATTAGATTTATATTTTCTTTAATAAAACATGCTAATCTTTTCAGCTCTGCTGTTTCTGCAAAACTTGATCCTATAAGCCCTGGAAGTCCATTCATAGCATCATTCCATCCTGGCTTACCTGCTTCCATTTCAATTCCAAATCCCATAACATCTAAGGTCATAAATTTAATAGTAGTAAGCATGAACAGCTTTGTCATCAAATTAGTCTTGTATATTTTTCCTTCATTATTATATATCCATTGATTTATATTGCCTTTTTTATTTAAGGCTACATATTGCCTAATAGTATTGTTGTCTATAATGTATTTTTCACTTCTAGGTAAAACATGCTCTGGAGAGTTATAAAATTTATATTCCATATCCTCTATTAGCAATTCTTTTAGTTTATCAGGATAAACGCCTAAATATTCTTCTATTAAATCAAGATTATATGTCCAGTGATCAATCCAAAATCCCTCACCAAAATCAGCTTCAACTTTTTCTTCACAAATATCTATTATTTCATCAATTAAAGGTCTAATTTTATCACTTGATAAATTTTGTTCTTTTAATATATATGAATATAATTCTCCTAATGTAAATTCATTATTGTGAATACTATTTAATATATCCTCATTTTTAATTTCATATTTTTTTAATATGCTTATAATTGAAGCTTTTCTTCTTTTATCTATATAAAACTTCTTTCCTTTTATAACTAATGGATTATATCCGTCAAGTTGTATCAAGTTATTGAATAATTTAATATTCTCCTTATTAGTGAAAGGATGAATGTAAATATCCATTCTTCTATTTTGATTTATATCTCTAAAATTCCCATTACCTTGAGAATAAAAATTGGGCTCTATACTAAAGAAATTATAGTCTCTTTCTAAATCACCATGTTTTCTGGAATAGACGTAATATACTTTATCCTTACCTATTTTTAATGGATATCCTCCTCTTAAAACATTATCTATATAACATTGTTTAATATATTCATCAAATAATGAATAATTAGTTACTGTATGGACATGCTCAGCTATGCTGTCTATTAACTTATTGCTTTCTATAATCTTTTCATTAAAATATTTCTTACTCAACAACTTATTTAAGTTATCATCTACTTCATTAATGCTATTCATGTATCCTATATAACTATGAATCTTAACTTCTTCTTTTTCCATCAAAACTGCTTGTTTTGCAGAAAAAGCACAAGGTACTTTGTTGTAGCAAATATTCTCATTACTTTCAAATAACTTTTCCACACTATTTTTGAACTTGAATGGATTTACTAAGCTAGTATCATATCCAAAAATATTTTCCGGATCTACTATAGGTTTTAGTACTTTTTCACTATCATCAAATGCTATATAAAAATATGCATTATTCACCATCTCAACCTTTGTTGTGTCCCCTGTAGAAGATCTTAAATTATATATTGCTACATTATTTTCTTTGATTTCTCCCTGCATCCAGCTTCTTAATGTATTTCCTATCTCTTTATAATCCTTATTATTAGAACCATATGGTAAAATTGCGGCTAATCCATCTAATACTTCTATATTCCTTACTGCATTAGATTTATTAATTATCTTTAATTCTCTTCCAAGTGCTGCAAATTTTTCATTTGGAATAGTAAAATACTTTACTTCTATTTCCAAATTTATATCCTTATTTATTTCTATTATCCTCAATTCATTATTTTTTATCTTAAGTATTCTCTTAATATTTTCACTTCTACTAACTGAAAATGGCTCTATAATTATATTTGAGTTATCTTCTATAATCTTTATAAACGTCCTAAATCCATTAGTATTAACCATCTTATACGCTTCATTTGCTGGAAAAAATTCCATTATACAATTATTTTTATCCTTAATCCCAATACTACTAATCACTTGACCTCTATTTACGTAAAATGACCACATTGGGATACCCTCTATACCAGCTACTCCTGATAAAAAGCTTGCAAAAGGCGGTTTTGTATCGTAATTTTCTATAACGTAAAAGCCTGATTCATCTATATAATCTGCTTTACTTCTGCCATTCTTATCCATCTTCCAACCTTCCTCTCAATCTAATTTAATCTATTCCTTTACACTACCTGCAGATATGCTACTAATAATATATTTTGATAAGAACATGAATGCTATGATTATAGGTAATACTGAAACTGCAACAGTTAAATATGTTGCTCCCATATTTGAAGCTATATCTTTAGACGCTCTCAATGATCCCATCATTACTGGTAATGTGAATTTCTCTGGACTAAGTAATAAAACTAATGGAACTAAATAATTATTCCATGATCCTATAAATGTTGTTATTGATATAGTTGCTATTCCTGGCATCATTATAGGAATACCTATCTTATGAAATGTTCTTATTTCACTTGCTCCATCTATTCTGGATGCTTCAATAATAGTTCTTGGTAATACAGATTCTACATATTGCTTTAAAAAGAATACTACAAATGGATTTGCTATAGCAGGAATTATAAGTGGTATATAGCTATCCATTAAGCTCATTGTATTTACTAAATCATAAAATCCTAATAATCCTAATTGTGATGGAACCATCATTAATACTAAAATTACAGTAAATATTATATTTGAGCCTTTAAATTTGTATATTGCAAATCCATAAGCTGTCAATGCTGAAAAATATGCTGTTAATAATGTTACACATACTGAAATGAATAAACTATTGCGAAGCCCAGTAAATATATTGAAATATTTTCCCATGGCATTCCAGTTATCTGATAAGGAGCTTCCAGGAATTAATGTAAACCCAGATATTATTTCTTGATTACTACGAGTTGCATTAACTAGCATCATTGCAAATGGGGCTAAGCATATAATACTTAAAATAATTAAGAATAAATATAATAATGATTTTTTAAACTTTGTAAACATTAACTTACCCCCTTATCTTTCTTTGATCCATACATTGTTTTAAATGTGAAAGCTGAACATATTGCTATTATAAAGAATAATCCATAAGCAATAGCTGATGCATATCCAACATTATTGAATCTAAATGCTGTATTATATAAGTACATAACAGCTGTATTTATTGATCCTGATGGAGAACCTAATCCATCAGTAATTAAAAATGGAATATCAAATATTTGTAATCCACCTATTAATGATGTAATAGCAACATACAGCAATATAGGTTTTAAAAGGGGTAATGTTATCCTACCAAATATTGTCCATCTACCAGCCCCATCAATAGTTGCTGCTTCATAATAATCCTTTGATATTCCTTGAACACCAGCCATTAACACTAAAAATGAATTTCCAAACCACATCCATGCACCAATTACTGCTACTACAATTACTGCAGTACCTGGTTGTCCTAGCCAATTAACTTTACTATTAATTAGACCTGCATTTACTAAAAGTTGATTTAAGGATCCAAATTGCCAATCTAATAAAGTTGCGAATAAAAATGCTACGGATGTTGCTGCAATTAAATTAGGTAAATAAAATAAAGCTCTAAAAAGACTAAGTCCCTTCATTCTATATTTCATATCACTAAATATAATTGTTAATAAAAATGCTAAACCAAGTTGAATTATTATGTTTATTCCCCATATCTTTACGGTATTAACTAATGCATTCCAAAACATTTTATCTTGAATTAGACGTGTATAATTATCAAACCATATAAATTCAATCTTTCCATATCCATTAAAGTTTGTAAAACTTAGATATAAAGTTCTTAGTATAGGATATATATTAAATATTATAAAAACCACTAAAAATGGCAGAATAAATAAATACCCATACCTATTTATTTTATTTATACTTTTAAAAGATGTTTTTTCTTTAATTTCAATTTTGTTACTATAATTAGTTCTACCTAAATTCACTTTTATCCCTCCCAACATCTTAATTTTATTAAAGAGGTGAAATTTATTTTCACCTCTCATATTTTAATATACTAATTACTTGGAACTTCTATTTCTGGATATACAGATTTTATATTACTATAAAATTCTTTTAACGCATCTTCCTTACTCTTTTCGCCTTTTTGTACTGATTCAATAGCTTGTCCATAGTATTTTCCAACTTGGTCATCATATTTTGTTACTAATGAATAATCAACATCTTCTGCTTGTTTCAACCAGAAGTCATAAGATTTTTGTCCACCTAATGCAGGATTTTCTAAATCTTTATTAGCTTCTAAAACTGATTTTAAAGCAACTACATCACCATTTGATTTATCAATCCACCATTGTGCTACTTCTTCATCTAAAGTACAGAATTTAATAAAGTCCCATGCAGCTTCTTTATTCTTACTATAACTACTTATACCTACAAATGTACCGCCAGCAAAATATGAATTAGGACCAGTTGTTACTCCAAATTTTCCTGCTGTATCTTTTGCATTATCTCTAAGTATTAATGTTCCCCAAGTAGGTAGTGCATATGAAAATACTTCTGTTTTTTCGGCATTTTGATCTATATCTTTAAGTTCTTGCCACTCTGCATCAACAGGAACTGGGCCATTCATTGATGCATACCAAGCTGCTGACCATTCTGGTGCAAATGCAACTAATTTTTGTTGATATAAATCAACAGCAGCATCTAAATAATCTAATCTATCTTTAGTCATCATTAACTTATTATCTTTAACCCATGGTTCTGGATCATTACCATAAACAAACCATCTTAAATTTCCTGTATCTGAAAATACTCTATAGCCTTTTTCTTTAAGTTCTTTACCGGTTTCGATAATTGTTTTTACGTCTTTAAACTTATCTGCTATAAATTGAGGGTCATCATTTCCCCAAACAGATTTTGCTATATCTCTACGATAAGTTATTCCACCTGGAGTAACTTGATAACTTAAAGCTCTAACTACTCCATCCACATCTTTACCTGCTTCATATACATAATCAACTATTTTATCTTTATAATCTTCAACTTTGTATGGCGCTTTTGTTAAATCTTCAAAAAATCCTGCTTCAAAGAAATTTGGTAGCATTTGTGGCTCTCCAACTATAACATCTGGAACCTCTGCCTTACCTCTTAATGCAGTTGTAAGCTTAGTTGGATAATCCGCTGGAGCAATAACAGTAACTTCAACTTTTTTATCTGGATTTTTTTCTTGATAATATTCAGCAAAAGTTTTTAAATCTTCCGCTAAACTCCACACTACTATTTTATCGCTTCCTTCAGTTTTCTTTCCTTCTGATCCATTTGATTTTCCACATGCTGCTAACGATGCTGTCATTAAACCCACCATTACTAATGACATCAATTTTTTAACCCTCATAATTAATCCTCCTAAATTTTATATTTCTATATTTACTACTTGATTTCTTTTAAAATCCAAAATCGAAACTGGTTTCGAGGAATTTCAAAAAAATTTTTTCTTATATTATAGAACATCTTTTTTCTTTCTTAGATTTTTTTCGAAACCGATTTAGTAAATATAAATACTTATAAGAAATTGTTTACATTTAAATTATACATCCTATATTTATTCTTGTAAATACCTTTTGTATTTTTATTTTCCATAAATTATCCACTTAATATTCATCTATAATTTCTTACTATTTTGACTTATAAATATTAAAAATCTCCTTTTGATAATTGTTATTTTTCAAAAGGAGACTCTTACTTTTCTTATAATTACTTTATATAACTATCTTTTCTAGTTCTTTACTTTCCATTTCCATGTTCTTAACTAAACTATAACTATTATTCACTCTGGTATTTTGTTCGTCAATAGTTGCTTGTATTTCTTCTATTGATGCAGAATGTTCTTCTGATATACTAGCTATATTTTCGATTTTATATTGAATTTCTTTAAATTTACTTGCTAAATTCTCAATATTTCTATCTTCTAGGTTAATCATATTAATAACATTTTTAAATGAATTCGTCATACTATTAAAGCTACTAATCATACTATCCATAAGTCCTTTACCAACATTAGCTGCTTCATTTCCTTTATTTACTTCATCTAATACTATATTAGTACTAACTTTTATATCATTAATAATTTTACTTGCATTTTCAACATTTTCTTTGCTAAGTTCTGCAAGTTTTCTTACTTCTTCAGCTACCACTGAAAATCCTTTACCTGCTTCCCCTGCTCTTGCTGCCTCTATTGCTGCATTTAATGCAAGAAGATTTGTTTGTTCAGATATATCCACTATGCTTGATAAAATAGAATTTATATTATTTATGTTATTTCCTAATTCGTTAACATTTCTAGCAGATGATGTGACTGTATTATTTATTATCTCCATTTGATAGCTAACTTTATTAAATCTTTCGATACTGCTTATGGTTAATTTATCAGTTTCATTTGTCACATTAGCTACATTTACTGAGATATTCTGAGTATCTTTTACTATTCCTCCTACATCTAAAACTAATTTACTTATATCTTGGATACTACTTGCCTCATCACTAACGCCTCTAGCTATCTCATCTACAGATAAAGTTATTGAATTACTCATATCTTTAATTATCCTTACATCACTTGAAGAGTTCTTTATATTACTATTTAAATTCTCTGTACTTTTCTTTATAACATTCATTGTTTCCTCAAGTTTTTCAACTAATATTTTTGCTTCTTTTTGACTTTTTACAGCAACTTGCACATATTCATTTCCCCATTTTGATACATAATATAAAATAAAAGCACTTATATCAAAAAGAAAAACATATGATATAAATTCATTAATTCTGCCTGAGGCAACTAAGCTCATAGGACTTATAAAGAAATAAATAGATATTGCTATATTAAAAAATACTACATAAACTAAAATTAAAGCTTTTCTAAAATAAAGCCCTATCATCATTAATGCTATATAATGAATTAAAAATATCTTAGGTTGTCCTTGTGTAATATATGACATTACAAAACCTACATATGTTGCTGAGGAACCAATATAAAAGTTTTTTATTTTAGTATTAATCTTTAAAAACTTTACTATAGTACTTAATGTTCCGAAAAATAACCCCACATATGCTGCTTTAATTGCATATTCTATTCCATAATTCAAAAATGATTGCATTACTAATAAAACTATAATTGCCCAAGAAAGCTTTAAATTGAATGTATCTACTTTTTTAGTATCATAATTTAGTGACAAATTCTCCATATAACTAATAATTCTCCTTAACTGCTAAACTTAATAGCAATATACTAGCATACTTTTTCAGTAATATAAAGATATAAATTGTAATATTTTCTCATAATATACATTAAATAAGTATTGATCTATAAATTCACATTAAACTTTATGACAAAAATAAAAAACTCCTATAGGAGTTTTCTAAACACTATCACTTAAGTATTTCATTTTTAATTTCTTATAGTTTTATCTTTAGAACTTTTTATATACATTATAATAATTATTGACCTTGCTCATTATTAGTATATTTACGCACTATAATAATTTCTACTCTTCTATTTTTTGCTCTTCCCTCAGCTGTAGAATTATCAAATCTAGGTCTTTGATCAGCATACGCTTGAATTGATAACTTTCTTGAATCCATTCCTCCTGAATCAACCATGAAATTCATAACATTTATAGCTCTCATTGCACTTAAATCCCAATTGGAGCGAAAAGCCTCATTATTAATAGGTAAATTATCTGTATGTCCTATTATTCTAACATCATTGTCTAAATCTTTTAACATGCTAGATATCTCCATAAGCAATGGATATCCTTCACTTAATACACTTGCTTCAGCAGAGTTAAAAAGTATAACATCCTGCATAGAGATTTCAAGACCTCCTTCATTAACTTCAACATCAACACTATCACTATATCCATTTTTCTTAATTTCGTTATCTATTAATTGCTTAATATCTTGCATTTTATTTTCTTCAATACTTGCATTACTTAAGTTTGCTTCTCCACCAGATTCACTTGAGCCATCAGACCCTTCTAATGGTGAGCCTCCCTCGTTACCACCTTCCATTATTCCGCTGCCACCTGAAAGAATAGTATTAAATTCACTACTAACCTTTTGAAACTTTTCTTGGTCTATTTTACTCATAGCAAACATTACTATAAAAAGTGCAAGTAAAAGAGTTAACATATCTGAATAAGGTATAAGCCATGTTTCATCAACATGGTCTTCATGGTGAACTTTCTTCTTGGCCATCATTAATCTCCTTTAAATTTAACTATTTTTATCTTCCATACTTTTTCTCTCGTTCGGATTTATCATACTAAGAAGCTTATTTTCTATGTTTTTAGGACTTTGACCCTCTTGAATAGATAAAATTCCCTCAAGGATTATATACATATTATTTATCTCCTCTTGAGATTTTCTTTTTAGTCTTGATGCAAAAGGATGGAAAATTACATATCCAAAAAATATTCCATAAAGCGTAGCAACAAAGGCACCAGCTATCATGTGCGCTAGTTTTTCAGTATCACTTAAATCTGCAAGAGCACCAATTAATCCAACAACAGCCCCTAGAACTCCCAGGGTTGGAGCAGCTCCCCCTGCTGTGGTAAAAACAGATGCACCTGTACGATGTCTTTCTTCCATACTATCAATTTCCATCTCTAAAATATTTCTAATATACTCTGCCTCTACACCATCTACTACCATTTCAAGTCCTTTTTTCATAAACTTATTATCTAAAGATTGCATTACACTTTCTAAAGATAACAATCCATTTTTTCGAGTTGATTGTGACATTTCTACTATTTGTCCAATGATTTCTACTGGATCTTCACCCTTTTTCTCTTTAAAAAGAACCCCAAGAATTTTAGGAATATTAAGAAACTCCTTTTTAGGAAATGAATTCATAACGGCTGCGACAGTACCAACAAGAATTATAAGTGCTGCAGCAGGATTAAGTAAAACCGCAACATCTGCACCTTTAACAATCATTCCAACAATTATAGCCAAGAGTCCTGTTATCATACCAATAATTAAGAAAATATCCATTTGTTCTACCCCTTTTCTATTCTAAATATAATTTAAAATATCGATTTATATAGACATTTTATCACAGGATATTTCAAAATACTATTTATATTGCGGCCAAATTTATATAGTAATTTTAAATAATATAATAAGGATGTTACAAAAGAACAAAACAGTAATTTCATAACACCCTATTAATTTATTTACCTTTTTTAAATACTAATTATTTTTAAACTTATAAGCATTATTTTAATTCAATTTAGCTTTTTTATTTTTCCTTAGTAGCAGATATAATCCGGCACTTAAACTTAGCACAACAAACATATACTTATTTAACGAGGAATCATCTCCTGTTCCTGGAAGTGATAAATCTTCATTTCCTTTTCCATTTCCCTCATTTGGATTTGGATCTGGGTTTTCTGTTCCTGGATTTGTTACCTTCACTAGTTTTGCTTTAGCTTCTTCTAGCAACCTAATTACACTTTCAACTTCACTTGCATCAGCATTTTTATTTTCAAAAACAGCTTTTGCAGCTTGTAAAGCAGATATAAGTTGTTTTATTGATTCTTCTGTGTATTTAGAGCTATCTATTTTATCTGTTTCATTAATTAGTGTTTCTAGAGATTCTTTATTTGGAATTAATTTCAATGCATTTATAGCATTATTTAACTTATCAGAAACTTCTTTAACTTCTTCACTGGTATTAGGTGATTGAATAATTATCTTAGCTTCCTCTAAGGCTTTAACAAATATATCTTTTCCTGCTTCTATATATTTGCTTAAATCAATTAATTCTGCTTTTTCTATTGTTTCTTTTAATTCTGATATATCTATAATAGGAATTTCAACTAATGAATTCATTGCATTATTTAATAATTCTACTGCATCCTCTACTTGTTTTTGTGTTAATGCTACTGCACCATTAATTTCCTTAGCTTTATTTAGTGCTTCGATAAATTCATGTGTACTTTCTTCTTTATATTTAGTTAAATCAATTGCATTAGCTTTTTCTATAGATTCAACCAAGATTTTTTTATTAATTTTAGTTAATGTTCCCTTTGCACTTATAAGAGTATCATATGCTGATTTATATACTTCATATAAACTTCCTACTCCAACTTCCTCTGCTATGCTTATTGCATTTTGTAACAAGTTATAACTATCTATTGTATATTCTTCTTGTGATATTGTTTTAGCTTCCTTAATAAGATTATTTAATTCATCTACAATCTTTAATTCTAATTGACCTAAAGAAACTTTAAGTTGTCTCACTGCACTACGTATATCACTAGCCGTTGCACTTTCATTTTCTAAGACATCCTTGGCCTTATTCATTGCTTTACTAAATAAATTAAATCCAAATTCATGATACATGTCCTCTAATTCTAATAAGCTATTATTATTTTCATATAAATTACTTAGATCACCTTTATCGATGACTTCTTCAAATTTGAACCAATCTATATTAGCTACGTAAGCTCTAGTCCCTACTACATCTGTGCGCATTACAAAATAAACTGTATGCTTTCCTGTAATTACATTATTCATATCAACGGTTATATCTTTATATGCATTCCAACTACTACCTGTTGCTGGAATTGGAATAGATTGTACTACTTCACTCTCCATACTATCAAGATAGATATCTAATCTTGAGTTATCCCCACATCGGCTTGAGTTATTAACATATCTAACACTTATTTTATTTAAGCCTTTTCCTGTAAAGTCAATATCCTTATAAGAAACCCATGCGCCATCATATGATCCTCCTATATTGCTTAGTGCAACTCCAGAAGCATCTGTACTATTTTCTATTTTTAAATTTCCACCACTCCAAGCTTCATAACTTTCTGCTTCATACATTCCATAAGATTTTGCTCCATTAAATTGAAGCCAATCTATATTTGAGATATATGGCTTAGAATCTGTTGTTGATCCTTTCATCACAAAATAAATATCATGAATATTATTTAATAATGAAGGATTTTCTAGATTAACTGTTTTCACAACATAATTATTCCAGTCTGAGGCAGTTGCTGTTAAATCAATTGTTGCTATTAACTCACCATTTAATTCATCTTTTCTAACTTCTATTTTAGAGTCTGAAGCACATCTTCCTGAATTATTTACATACCTAACACTTATTGAACTGACATTTTTATCACTAAAATCAAGTCCATCATAGCGAATCCATGCTCCATTATACGTTCCACCAAGATTTATAGATTCATTTTTCAATCCATTTTCTGACCAAGCATCACTTTTTTCACCTTCTAGTCTTACTAATCCATCGGTGCTTAACTTTAATTTATCAATTGAATTATTTATTTTATAATATACATCTTTTAAATCCTTTTCTGATGTACTGCCATTATCTAGCAATGTCTGTCCATCATTTATGGCATTAACAAGCACTTTATAAGATGAATTTGTAAATACACCTTCTTTTATCTTTTTGGCTTTATTAATAGCTTGATTTAAACGTACAGAATAATCAAGATAAAAATCTAATAAAAGTGCATTCATACCACCCTTACTTGAATTTTCAATATCACAAGCTTTTGCTCCAACAAATGCTGAATCCTCGAAACTAATAATCATATCATCTACATCTGCATCGTGTTTAACTGCATTACCTTCAAATGATAATACTACTTGTTTATCTGATACTTTTTTAGCTACAGCTATTAGTCCCTCTGGTAAAGAGTCTATTGTTAATTTATTCTCTTCTACAAAATCTTCTCCAATTTCTCCTGAAAATTTAGAATTTCCACTTAATGTGATAGTAACATTATCACTTATTCTTCCATCATCATCTTTACTTTCTTTTAATATATTTTCGCTATATTCTAAATAATCATCTTTAAACATTATTTTAATGTTATTCTTTATTTGACGAATACTATCTACTGATGAATTAAATGCATTATCATTTAATTCAATAGTTAAATCGCCAATACTATCATTTAAATCATGTTTTAGTGCTTTTCCATTTAATTTTACTTCTATAGTATTTTCACTTGTTTTAACTGCTGATGCACTCAAACCTTCTGGTATATTACTTATTTTAATTTTTCCATTAGATAAATAATCCTCGTTTATATTACCAGTAAATCCTATATTCTTTGAAGTAATAACAATATTATTTTTTATACTTCCATCATTTGCATCACCTTCGTTGAAAGTAGAAGTAGTATATGCTATCGGATCTTTTTTATCAAAAACCTCTGTATTTATATTATCACTACTTGACATAGCAGGAACTCCATTTTCTGCCCAATTAGATGGCTCTGATCCCATATTGAATGATAATTTTCCACCTCTAATAATTTCTGAATAATCTACCCATGTACGATCGAAAGACTTTCCATTTAATGTCGCTGATTGAATATAAAAATTATCTTCTGATACATTATTTGCTTCTATAACAAATATTTTTCCATTTCCTACATCTAGTGTTACCTTTTCAAAAAATGGTGTTCCTATTTGGAATGTTGTATCTCCTGGAGTCATTGGGAACAAACCCATTGCTGCTGCAACAAACATTGAAGCCATTGTTCCTGCATCATCATCCATAGTTTCCATAAATCCATCTGGACTTAATTTATATACATAATCATAAATAGGTTGCTTATACTCACCAGTTCCACTATAACGATTCCATGTTTCTTTAGTATAAATGTTTCTTACCCAATATTGAGTTCTGCTTGGTTTTCCAGCAAAATTAAATAAATAAGGAGTGTGTAAATCTATTTCGTTAGTGTTTGTATGAAGCATTGCTTTTCCATTATCAGGATCTTGTTCACCATATAATCTTGATAATGCTTTTAACATATTTTCTTTTCCACCCATAAGATCCATTAATCCATTTACATCATTTGAATCCCACCAAGTATATTGCCATAAAGTCCCTTGGTATAATCCGTTGTCTCCATACTTTTCTGGGTTGGCAGTCATCCAATTTCCATTTGCATCTTTTGGCCATAATAATCCTATATTTCCATCGCTTGTTTGAACTGCATCTTCTTTATATAAGTTTTTATAATTGAAAGAACGATTTAAATAATATTCATATTCTTCTTCATTTCCTAATGCTTTTGATAAGAATGAAATTGCCCAATCATCGTAAGAAAATTCAACTGTCTTATCCACTCTTCCTTTTATATATCCTAATCTTTGGGCTTCTTCATTTACAGTATTATTTGCAATTTGTTTAGCTTTTTCATAAGCTGGTAATAAATTTTCTATATCAGTAAAACCTTTAGCTACTCCATCTGCTAGTAGAGCAACTGCATGTTCAGTACGAACAGTCGGTACTGTTTGTGTATCAATTCCCCAAGTTCCTATTCCATATTCCATGGTATTTGCTAATGATCTAATTATATCTTTGTAAATATCTGGAAGGACTAATCCTATCATAGGATATTTACGGAAATCATCCCATAAAGTCCATGAATCATAGTGAGTATAATCATCAGCTTCATATACATTAGTATCTGTAGCTCTAAATTCTCCTGTTGTACTAGTTGCGTTTACAGGTGTGGTAAACATATGATATAAATGAGTATAAAATAATTTCTTTAGCTTTCCATCAGGATCACTTTTAGCTGAGTTTTCCACTTTAACTTTACTTAATATTTCATTCCATTTACTATCAGCATTAGCTTTTACTTTATCAAAATTCCATTCATCTATTTCATTATGCATATCAATTTTAGCTTGATCGCTGCTAATTGTAGAAATACTAACTTTTATTTCTACATCTTCATTTTGCGCAACGTCAAAGCCTAAGATTGCTCCTATATCATTTCCTTTTTGTGAAGATTGCTCGGTTAATGTTGAGTTATTCCAAGTCTTTACTTGTTTTGTTGGCTTATTTGTTTCTAAGTAAAAGTATAGTGTATATTTTCCATTTCCACTAACATTTTTCCCACTAAATCTACCAGAAATAGATGTAAATTTTTCATTTTTTTCAACAACATCTAATATTGCATTACGTATATCAGTTCCATGGTATGTATAATTTAAATCTAGTAATAATGAAACCTCACCAGCTTTAGGAAATGTATATTTATGGTATCCAGTATGAATATCTGAAGTCATTTCAGCTTTAATATTTCCAAAGCTTTCATTATCTATTGCATTGTTATCATTTCCAGTTTTAGGGGTTAATTCAACACTATAGTATCCAGGATTTGCACTTTCATTATCATGGGAATACTTTTGTCCTTTAGTTGCTGCATCTGGTCTTGCTGAATAGTTTACATAAGTAGGTGTAATAAGTATATCTCCACCTGAGCCTTGTCCTCCTACCCCTTCAACCCTTGTATGAGAGAATCCTTGAATACGATCTTTGCTATAGTCATATCCAGCATGATCATCTGTTTTATGTGGATATGTGTCTGGACTTAATTTCACTAATCCATACGGAACCACACTCCCTGGAAATAATTGCCCATAGTCTACATCTGTACCAACAAATGGATCAACATATTGAGTGTAGCTTTCTTCTGCTGCACTTGCTTTAATAACTGGTGAAGCAAAGGTATTACATAAATTTAATGTAAATGCAGCTGTTAAAGAAATTGCTAACAAACCTTTTTTTCTTGTTTTTTTCATTTTACCCATCCTTTCCTATAATCTCATAATTTTACTTTCGTAATATCCTCATTTTAACATTGAAAATTAAATGCTATAACTTTTAACTTTTGTAAAAGTTTTCACATTTTTTATACCCCTGTTAATTGGTATTTAGATAATAAAAAAGAGGTAAAGTATAGATTCAATACTTTACCTCTCTCTTTAATTATTCATTACAACTATTTATTTTCTTTTTTTTAACACTAAATATAATCCAGCACTTAAGCTTATCATAACATACATATACTTACTTAGTGAGGAATCATCTCCTGTTCCTGGAAGTGATGAATCATCATTTCCTTTTCCATTTCCTTCATTTGGATTCTCTGTTCCTGGATTTGGAGTTGGATTTTCTGTACCTGGATTCGGATCTGGGTTTCCTGTACCTGGATTTTCATTTACCTTAGTTAAAGCCCCTTTTGCTGCTTTTAATTTACTTAAAGCTTTATCTACTTCATCTTGGGTAGCTGAATCATTATTTAATACATTCTTTGCATTATTTAAGGCATTTTTAAACTCAGCTATAGTTGTATCTGTATATTTACTTAAATCTAAGTTTTCTACTTCCTTTATATAATCTTTCAAAACCTCTTTATTGACTCTTTCAAAATCAATTACTTTTTGAATTGCAGTCCTTAAAGTAGAAGAAGCTTCATCAATAGCTTGTTGTGTTGAATTAATATTCTCACTTACTTTTTTAGCATTACTTAAGGCTTTATTGAATTCATCAACAATATCTTGACTAACACCATCTAATAGCTTTTCTATAATTTTTTCATTAGATAAAGCAGCAATTAATTTATTCAAATCTTCTTTATTTGTATCTAGAACAAATGTAGTAGTGATTTCTAAATTTTCATTTACTTCTTTGTAAGTCAACTTGTTATCTTCTACAAATTTTGTAATATCTTCTCCATTTATAATCAGTGATGCTAATTTATACCCTTGTTCTGGAGTAACAGTAATTACTAAATCTTTACCCTTAGCAATTTGATTATCTACTGCCGTTGTGGTAATTATTCCATGTTCTGAAGGATTTACTTTTATATTAACCATCTCAACAAGTTCTTCTAATATAACTTCTATTTTGGCATCCTCAAATGGCATTAATAATTTAATAGTATAAACACCATCAACAGAATTAGGAATTGTTACATTTTCTCCATTAATCTTTACTACTGATAAAAGTTTTCCTTCTTCAATATTTTTAATTATCAATGTTATCTCTTCATAACCTACAGCTTCACCTTTGTTTAATTCAACACTTACATTTCCACCTTTAATATCAGTTTCAATTTTATGTGGAATTAATTCTCCAAATACAACATCAATCTTAGTATCAGAAGTCAACTTATCTAATGTATATGATTTATTTTCCTTATCAAATTCTACTGATGCACCATTTACAAATACATAAGTTACATCTCCATCAAAGGTCATTGTATAAGGTCTGCCTTCATAAGCGTTTCCACCGTTTACTTTACCTTCACCAATTATATTTATATTGGCTTCAATTTTATTTCCAAATCTAAAGTAATCTACATTAGAAACATATGCTTTACTTGTATCATTATTAAATACTAGATATACATCATGTAAGCCTTGTTCTACATTCTTTAATAAGTCTCCTTCAACAAGAACATAATTACTCCAATTTTCACCAGTTGTTGGTAGTTCTATTTTTGCAACTGCTTCACTATCCATACTATCAATATGAACCTCTGCATAACCGCCAGCATCTTTGTTTTGAGCAGCATAGAATATTTCTAAAGTATCTTCATTACCAGCAAATACAATGTCATTGTATTTTACCCAAGTACCTTTCTTTACCCCTCCAATGTTCTTTCCATCATTTACTATACTTGAATGTTTATCATTAAATTCTTCTGCTTCAATAATGTCCTTTGCAATCCTAATTGAATTAATTCTTCTTCTAACATTACTCAATAAATTATATTGAGTAACAATTTCCTCATGAGTAGCATTTTCGTTATTAACCACTGCTTCAGCACTTTCAATTGCACTATTTAGAAGATCCTTAGCTGCTTGAGGTAAATTACTTTGATTAATTGTTTTTGCACTAATAATCATTTTATTTAGTACATTTATATCAATTGATGAAGTATCTCCTTCTTGACCTAATAGTTCCACCTCTGCTAAATCTGTTCCGCCTTCTAATTCTAATTTGTATTGTGTAAATCCAGAAATTTTTTCTTCTGGTAAATTAAATGGTCTTGTATAACGTTTCCACTCAAATTTTAAATCATTTCTTTCATCTATAGGTTCCCATTTAACTCCATCGTAGCTTCCGCTCAACTTATAACCTGTAGGAGCCTCTCCCTTATCTGCAGAAGTTAATGTTAACATATTTACTTTAGTCGGCTTAATGAAGCTATAAATAATTTCACTATTACCACTAGCATTTAGAGTGGCTGAAGTATTAGAGTCATTATCAAATATTTTCTTAGCTTCTGATATATTTGAGTAAACACTTTCAGAATTTATATCACCACTTAGTTCGCTAACTTCTTGAACCCCTGGTATAGTTACATCTTCTAATGGATTTGGTATTTCATCATTTTTAGTAATTGATGTAGGTAATGAATCTTCACTTGAACCCCAATTTGTATTAGGTGTATTTCCCATAGTGAACTCTATTACAGCGCCATTTGCAACATCTTCATGTTTTATATAATTTTTATTATAATCTTTTCCATTTAGTTTCATTGATTGAATATAAATATTTTCATCACTATTATTGTTAGCTTTTACTGTAATACTCTTACCATTATCTAAATGAACAGTCATTTCTTCGAATAATGGTGAACCAATTGCATATTCATCATTACCCATAGATACTGGATAGAATCCTAGTGCAGAGAAAATATACCATGCACTCATTTCACCATTATCTTCATCCCCAATATATCCTTGTCCAAAGTCACTTCCAACATATGCACGATCTAATATATCTCTTACATATTTTTGAGTTTTCCATGGTTCTCCAGCATAATTGTACATATATGGAATATGGTGAGAAGGTTGGTTTGAATGACCATATTGTCCTAACTTTATTTCTCTTGCTTCTTTTTGTTCGTGGATACCTCCTACACTTTCTACTGCACCGTATCCCCAATAGTCTCCATTTGTTTCAAAGATTGTATCAATCTTTTCTGCCAAAGCAGCTCTTCCACCGTATAGATTAGCTAAGCCTTGACCGTCTTGAGTCACAGATACTGACATATTGAATGCATTAGTTTCTGTATAATCATCACCCCAGAAGAATGGATTAAAGTTTTCATCTGAATATGACCAATCACCATTAGCATTTCTTCCTCTTAACCATTTATCATTTACTGTATCACCAGTAGATTTAAATAATTTAGTATAGTTTAGTGCCCTGTTTAAGTAATAAGCAGCTTCATCTTCATACCCTAATTTATTAGCAAGTTGATAAAGACCATAGTCATTTATATAACCTTCAATTGACCATGAGAAGCCTTCCCCTTGTGAATCATGAGCTGTATAACCTTCAAAAATAGACTTGTTTAAATTCGCACGTCCACCATTCGTTAAGTTATTAGAAACAACAGCCGCATTTTTGATTGCTGATTCATAAGCACTTTGCCAATTAAAATCTATTCCTTTAGCAATAGCATCACCAAATATAACATCTGAACTTGTACCAACCATTGAGTTAGTTCCACCTGGTGCTATCCATCTTGGTACATAACCCTGATCAACATAATGTTGAACTAAACCATTTAATAGTTCAGTATCCTTTTCTGGTGTAAATAGTGCATATGCTGCCCATGCTGTACGATAAGTGTCCCAGAATCCATTATTATAGTATAATGTTCCTTCTACTACATCATGATTTCCATATGGAGATTTATACTTCCAATTTGGATTATCATTAGTTCCAGTATTTTCTGATAATAAGTTAGGATAAGCATTCAATCTATATAAATTAGAATATAGTGTTGTTAATTGATCTTTACTTGCACCTTTAACATCTATCATGTCTAATGTATCATCCCATGTGCTTTGTGCTTTAGTAAAAATTGAGTCAAAATCATCACTATTAGTAATTTCTAATTCAAGGTTTTTCTTTGCTTGATCTATACTTATAAATGAAGTAGCAAGTTTCATTTCAACAACTTCGCTATTAAAGCTTGCTATTCCTTGTTTAGTATTTTGAACTGATGTATTCTTTGGCTTTTCAGAGAATTTACCATAAATATACATAGGTTGCATTCCATTACTAGTATGACTACTTGATGCTTCAAATGTTCCATCATTATTAAATTTTAATGTTCCATTTGCTCTTGTAGAATCAAATATTATATTTCTGTTTTGTGAATCCTTATCAAATGTAAATCTTGCAACTGAACCATGTACAGTTGGTGTAACTTCCATTGTGGAATTACTTGCATTTGAGCCTTCATTAAAAGTTACTGCATAATAATGTGCTTTTGCTGTTTCATTTTCATGAGTGAATTCTGCTTGACGTGCTGATGAATTTATTTGATTTGCGCTAGTTACTTTTGTAGAATCAACTGAGGTGTTTATCATAAATTGCCATGTTCCACGATCACCAACCCAATAAGATGGTTCATGAGAAATGGTTATATGCTTTAATGTATTACCATTCAATTGATAATTATAAATCTTATTATCAGATGCGTTAGTAGCTGGTGCAAAGAAATTAAAACCATGAGGCATTGTTACTGCTGGTGCTGTTAACCCACGTGAAAAACTTGGTGAATCATTTGTACCACGTAAAATATTGACGTAGTCTGATTTATGTGTAAAAGTAATTGGCTCCTCATTATAAATCTTTAAATCATCAATATAAGTTCTAAATTTTGCGTCAACTTCTTTTGGATTATCATTATTATCATAGGCTATTAAAATATTCTTAATTGTCTTTCCCTTTGCAACCATCCCTATATTACTTGCAATATAGTTCCATTGATTTGTAGTTAGTACTCTACTTTCTCCTTGTGCCTTAGGATTTAACTTAGTGTCATATTGATCTATTGCATTTAAATCACTTAAAAATGAACCATCAGTAAATTCTATATCAACTGCAATATGCATTTGAGTATAATCATAGTCATAGTCACTTTCATCAAGTATGCTTGGGAAAATAGTATAACTTAAATTTGTGTCTTCATCCACTTTTACATCTAAATCTTTGTAAATTACATTATAGGAATATGCTCTCTCATTTCCCTTATGAATTCCTGAAATTTCAACTGATTTAGTTCCAGTCCAGCCTTTGCCTGAAGCCTGATTCCATGTTCCTGAAGGCCCCTTAGTAATAACTGTTGTCATTTTACTAACTGTTTCTTCATCTTCTTTTATTCCAGTTCCTAAGTTTAGTTCTGACAATTGAGCCATATTATTATTAGCTTTATATAATTCTGTAATTTCTAATTTAAAGAACTTATATGCTTTTTCATTCTTTATTTTGTATTCTTTTCTTTCATATCTAGCTGAAAAAACCTGATTATTTTGTTTGTCTAAGTTTTCCCAAATTGTTCCATCATTTGAAGCTAATAAAGTCCAAGCTTTTGGATCACGTTCCTGAGCATCATTAGCTGCTACTATTTGATAACGATCAATTACTACTCCTTCCTTTACTTCAAAGGAAACCCAAGCTTTATTTGTGCTATTTATTCCACTCGGATCGTAAGCTAAAAATTTTGTGTTTGTTGCATCATCAAATAGATTTGGAGGAATTTCGTTATCATTGTATTTTCTACTTGATTGAATACTAGATAATATTATTTTGTCATTAATGCTTCCATCAATAACTATTTCTTTTGGTAATCCTGATACATTTTCACTTCCTTTTTTTTCATCTATAATAGAAGTTAAAAAATTTTTATTTGTTTCATTATCCTCAAAAGATGTTTCAAATAGTATTTGTTTTTCTGGTTTTGTATTTGCACTTGTTGTTAGGTCTTTAGCAAATACTGCTGAGTAATTAATAGTCGTAACAGTTAAAGTCATAGCTAAAAAAGTAGTAAGTATCTTTTTCCCCTTAGCTTTCATTCTATTCTTCCTTTCTCTGTAAACTTATTTCAATTACCTCTTATACTCTTACCCTCATCAATCACCTCCATCTTTTAATTAAATTACATTTGTATAACAGAAGATTAATTTAAAATTTTATGATTCTTCATCTATATAGTAATGAAAGCATTTACATTTTTAAAGATACAATTTTTGTAAAAATTTTTACATTTTAAATATATAGCTTTTTAAAAATTTTTGTGTTTTTTATATTATTGAAACTTTTAATTATACCTTCTATATAATAGCTATTTATAATATAAAAAAAACAAGCTAAATTTAAATTTTATCACTTGAATTTAGCTTGTTTTATATTTTATTATTTTATAACATTGCTGCTCCAATAAGCCCTGCATTATCCCCAAGTTGCGCTATTCTTATATCTACCATTGCTGGATCTGCCACCTTAGTTTTTGTACACTCAATAATTTTAGGTAATAAATAACTATTATATATTAATACTGCTCCACCAATAACTACAGCTTCTGGATCTACTACAGCTATTATATTTGCAATACCAATTGAAATATTATCAATCCATTTATCTATTATCTGAACAGCTTTTTCATCATTATTTTCATATAAATCAAATACATCTTTTGTGGTTAGTTTTTTCTTATACGCTTCTGATGCTATTCTGGCTATATTTACACCACTACACTGACCTTCTAACCCACCTTTATTTAATCCTCCTTGGCTATACTTGTCTTCATTTATTATCATATTATATATTTCTGCTGTTTGACTATGTGCTCCATTTATAATCTTCTTATTAATAATTAAAGCCCCACCTACTCCTGTAGAAACTGTTATATAAAACACTGATTCACATTCCTTTGCGCTTCCTACTAAACTTTCTGCAAATCCTGCTATATTAGCATCATTGTTAACCTTTACAGGTAGGCTTAATTTTTCACTTAAATATTCTTTTATATTAAAGTTTTCCCAGCCCTTTAAGTTAACTGGATTTAATAATTTACCTATTCTCAAATCTAATGGTCCCGGTGCACCTACCCCTACCTTTTCTATTTCATAATTGCTCCATTGACCTTTTATTTGATTAACTAATTTATTCAAATTATATTCTGGCCCCTTTATTACCTCATTTTCAGTTTTAAATGTTTCTATTATATTTCCTTCTTTTGATATTATTGCCGCTCTTAAGTTTGTCCCTCCAATGTCAATTCCTATTAAATACATTTTTAACTCCCCCTTATTATATACATATATTTTAAACTACCAAATATACTTTTTAAAACATAATACTCCAGCTTATTGTAATTTGGTTTTATCTTATAAATATCATAAATTTTCACAATGAAATATAATTGATTTGTAAAGAAAATCACTTAAATCCTTATCGCTGAATTGATTAAGATATTTTTTAAATCTATTATCATATTTATAAGTACTTGCAATACATCTTAGTATATCTGTATCACAAGTCATATATTTTTCTAAATAGCCTTTCCATTTTAAAACTAAGTTTTGAACCTTATGTGATGAAGGCGAATCGTTAATATATCCTGCTAGTTCTTTAAATAAGCTTTCCATATTATTTTTAAACTCAATATTTAAATTAACTTTTTCATCTTCAGATAATTTTTCTATATTCTTTTCATATTCCTTATATTTTTCTGTTTCTCCATATACTATCTTAGCTTCACGATTATATTGTTCTTGTAATGGTATAACTGTTGAATCATTAAATATATTTAAATTAAATAATTCTTCGCCTGCCAAATAATCATCTAATGCATTAATAATTGTTTTTAATCGTTGTTCCTTTCGTCTCAATTTTCCATAATGCATTTCTAGTATTTTACTTTGTTCTTTTTTAGGAAGTTGCATAATATCTGATATTTCATTTAGAGTCAAATCCATTTCCTTTAAAAATAAAATAGTTTGAAGTCTTTCTAGATCGTTTATATCGTAAACTCTATAACTATTTTTCGATTCTCGTCCTGGCTTTAATAAGTTTATTTTATCATAGTAATGTAATGTCCTTGGAGTTATCCCTGTTATTTGAACAACATCTTTAACTGTAAATAATTCTTTCTTCATTTCAAACTCCTTTCTTTATTGTAGTTTCAAATTTTAATATACTAATTTTCAAATTAATTTCCATTATACATGATATTATTATAATCTAAATTAATAAAATTCATAGTAAAACCATTAATTTTTAATATTCTTTTTTGTATAATCTCTTAAAGTATAAAAAACACTCCCCTTATAATAGACACTTTATTATTTTATATGTCTATCATAAGGGGAGCATATCATATGAATACTATCTCTTTTTAATAGCTACACGCCATACTTCTGGGCCTTGTTCAAGGTATTCCCATTCAAATTGTTCAGTGTACTCTGCTAAAAACTGATAATGTAATGGTTTTGGGTCATGGTCATTTAATAACTCCATTTCTTCTCCACTCTTTAGATCATTAAAAGTTTCAAATATTACAGTATGTTTTTCCTTTGGTGAATATATTCGTGCATCTACTTGTACATTAAATCTTGACATAGTTTCTACCTCCAATAATATATAGTTTATAGAATATATATTATAATTAAATGTTGAATCTTTATGTGATTTCAATCACATATATAACTCTAAATGATTTAATTCTAATATTTAAGATTAAAAACTTTTGAATTTTTTCTCAAAAAATAAAACTCCTTGGTATTTATTATAGGTATAAAGAAAATAACAAAATTACCATTTAATAATTGTATAACCTTTAAAATATTTATTGATTTTAAGTATAAATCATATTAAAATAGAATTCGCTGTATAAATATTAATTTTTTATGTATAAAGGAGAAATAATGGATAATACATTAACTAAAGATAGATTTTCACTAAAATCATCATTATTTTTTATTATTCCATCTTTAATGGGAATAATTTTATTTATATTTCCTATTAAATTTGAAGGAAATATAACAATAACTGTTGCAATATTATCTAATTTATTAGCTAATATTCTTGAAAACTGGTTAACTTCTATAATAACATTAACAGTTTGTATTTCTATACTAATAAGCATAGTAACAAAAATATTCAAACCAAATTTCATTGTAAAAAATGAATTTTTAAATAATTTATTTAATGTTGCTCCACTTTGGCTACTTGCTCGACTAATAGGTGCCATATTTTGTGTTTTAACTTTGTTTAACCTTGGGCCTAAAGCTATAATTAGTGACATAACTGGATCTTTCGTATTAAATGATTTACTTACAATATTGTTTACTATATTCTTTTTTGCAGGATTATTGCTACCACTACTTTTGAATTTTGGATTATTGGAGTTTTTTGGGACAATGCTTACTAAAGTTATGAGACCAATTTTTAGACTTCCAGGTCGTTCTTCTATTGATTGCATAACATCATGGCTAGGAGATGGAACTCTTGGCGTAATGCTAACCAGTAAGCAATACGAGGATGGCTTTTATTCTAAAAGAGAAGCTGTTGTAATCGGAACTACGTTCTCTGCTGTATCAATAACCTTTAGTTTAATTGTAATAGATACAGTTGGACTAGCTCATTTATTTATTCCATTTTATTTAACAGTTAGTTTTTCTGGAGTTATTGCTGCAATAATAATTCCTAGAATATATCCATTAAATAAAATATCTGATACATATTATAATAATCAAGAAGGAAATGCAGATGAATCAGTTCCTGATGGATATAATTCTCTTTCATGGGGATATAAAAAAGCTTTAGAAAAGGCCTCACAAAATTCTGATATAAAGAAATTTTTTATAGACGGATTTAAAAATGTACTAGATATGTGGTTTTCAGTATTACCTGTTGTTATGGCAATGGCTACTTCAGCATTAATAATAGCTGAATATACTTCTGTATTCCAAATTTTAGGAACACCTTTTATACCATATTTAAGACTTTTAGGAGTTCCAGAAGCTGTGGCAGCATCTCAAACTTTAGTTGTTGGTTTTGCTGATATGCTACTTCCATCCGTTTTGGCAGCAAATACTATAACTAATGAAATGACAAGATTTATAATAGCTTGTACTTCAGTTTCTCAATTAATATATATGTCTGAAGTAGGGGGAGTACTTCTTGGTTCAAAAATCCCAGTATCATTTAAACAACTAATAATATTGTTTATAGAAAGAACAATTATAATACTTCCTATAATTGTTATAGTTGCAAATATACTATTTTAAAAAAGGTTGTCCGTAAACAACCTTTTTTAAATTTAATATATATAATTTATATATTATTACACACTCTTATTGATATTAAGTTACATAAATGTTTTAAGAATATCTAATGATTTAAAAAGCTGCTCAGAATATATATCCATTTTTTCTAAATACATATCGGCCTTTTCCATATCCCCTTCATTAGAAGCATTAACCGCATCTCTACCTGTTTCATGCAATCTTATATGACATTCTTCCATATCTTTAAATTCTTTTACATCTTTAAATGTTTCACATCCAACTCCATAATACCATTTGCCTAGACGGCAATCTTTATAATCAGCTAACCTATTTGCATCTAATTCTTCATACCCTAAGAACATGTTGTAAATTCTCCATTTCCAAACTAAATGATCTGTTTTAAAGACTTCAATTATTGCCGTATCCTCTACAAAATCTCTATTGTTTAAATAACTTCCTCTAAAGTCATGGACATGTTTACTTGTGTCATTAACATATTCTCCAAGGCTTTTACTTTTGCTTTCTATAAAATCTGCTTCTTTAGATATTTGTTCAACTCCATCAGTTAAATCTTCTGTAACAGCTGTTTGCTCTTCTACATTTGCTGTTACCTGGCTTATAGTTTCATCAATTTTATGGATAGAATCTGATATTTCATGGATTTCATTTAAAGCTTCATTTATTATATTCTTACCTGTATCTAATTGATTAATTGAGCTTTTAATTTGATTTGAAGAATTATCTATAGCCTTATTTAGATGAATAACATCATCTTTTACCTGCTCTAAAGATATCTTTGTATTTTCTGCAAGCTTTCTTACTTCGTCTGCAACTATAGCAAATCCCTTTCCTTCTTCTCCTGCTCTTGCAGCTTCAATTGCTGCATTTAAAGCCAATAAGTTTGTCTGATTAGCTATACCTTTTAGAATTTCTATAACTTGATTTATAGATTCTGTCTTTTTCTTTACTTCATTCATCTCATCATTAATCTTCTTAGTTTCTTCAAAATAATTAATCATAAATTCCATAGACTTTTCTATTTTTTCTACTCCAGCTTCTGTACTTAAGCTAATATCCCTAGCATTAGCAGCAACATTTTGAGATATGTTTGCCATAATTTCACTAGATGATGATAATTCCTTGCTATTATTTAAAAGATTATGTAAATGTTCTGTTTGAATCTTAGTGCTTTTTATAGTATCTCTAAGTGAAGTCATTTTTGTCATTTCTGTTAATATTGAATTGATATTAAGTAAATTATTAGTTCGTTCAGCTTTTAGCTTCTTCACTAACTTATTCCATTTATCTGAAATTTCCTTTGACCCAACTTCCTTTTCATTCATATAAGTAGCTTTGTCATTTAATAGATTGTCTATAGCATTAATTAATATATTTTTATCTATAGAGCCATTTTCTTCATGCTGAGATTGTATTTTTGCCTTTGCTTTCCTTCTAAACTTAATCATGATTCCTCCATTATAAGAAAATTTATTTTTATTTTTAATTATACTAAAACTCTACATAATATTCTATATTATTGTTAAATTTGCTAAAAAACTACTTTTGATAAGTTAACTGAAAAGCAATATATAAAGAATTTAAATTTCAATTAAATTATATTTTACATTATCTATATATTAAATAACCCTTAAAAAGATGACTTCTGTTAAGTACAGAAATCATCTTCTTATTCTACTTATTTTCTTTTATAAACTTATATAATCTCTTGCTTTAATACATCTATAATATTTTCTTTTTTAACTTTTTTGCTAGAATAAATCATTGCTGCTCCAACTATTACAAATACCGCTACTATTGCAATTAAAACACTAGACCATGGAACTTCAAATTCAAAACTAAATTTAATCATAAGTGTTTTGTGTATTAAATACATTGCAGCGAAGCTTATTGGCAGACCATATGATAGTGCCTTTATTCCATAAAATAAACTTTCATAATTTATCA
This sequence comes from Clostridiaceae bacterium AF10-41, assembly GCA_027686065.1. Classification (GTDB taxonomy): domain Bacteria; phylum Bacillota; class Clostridia; order Clostridiales; family Clostridiaceae; genus Clostridium. Next base: position 72,984 of record JAQCTH010000001.1, on the reverse strand, counting down.
TTTTATTAAAGCTTTTAGCTGTCATTCCCACAGATTTAAGCATTGCAAACTCTCTTTTCCTAAGGGCAATACCGGTTGATATAGTATTAAAAATGTTTGCTATACAAATTGAAGTAATAAGTAAAATAAAAGCATATGTGAATACTGACATTATTAATATCATTTGTTCTTCCTGCTGTCTAGCCATATATAAATTATAAACAGATATTTCATCTTGTTCATATGCCTTTTGAATTTCTTCGATATTCTCTTGAAGCCTTAAAGGATTATCGCTTTTTAAGTAAAGAGTTCTATTAATATTTTCAGATATATTCTTATTTGATTCTGATATTTTATAAAGAACATCTTCAGATACAATTATATTAAAATTTGCTCCATAACTTACTGAAGATACTCCCATAGGAACCTTATCTGTTAGAGCCGCTATTCCTATTGATTCAACTAAGATGTCTTTATCAGCTTCATAATCATAAAATTCTAAATCAAGCTTTTCCCCTATATTTGTCTTAATAGCCTTTTCTTCAATATATCTATTTGTTTTTCCATCTTCATATCTTACTGTATTAATAACTATTGCAGAGGGATTTTCTGTATCCAATAATTTATTAAAATCAATCCCAATCTCTTTTGCATAAGATTTTAAAGCTTTATCATCCAGTGCATTTAAGGCTATATCATAAGGATACTTTCCACTAGTCAAAACTTCTTTTTGATTTTCTTTTACATAGTCTGACATAAACTCTTCTTTAATCAAAGAGCGAAGATCAAGAGTATTAATATAATTATATTCTGAAATATTATCTAATGATGTTATTTTCTTAATTATATCCTCTTGTTTTGTTCTATCTTTATCATTAAAATATACTGTTATATCGAAATTTACTCCTTCTTGAGTAAGTAATAAAGACTTTTTAAGACTTGATGTAAAATAAGATACTGCCAAAAATAAAATCATACTTATAATCAATGAAAATACAGTTGCCCTATATCTTGCCTTATTTCTTTTAAGATTTTTTAATCCAAGCTCACCTTCTATACCAAATATTTTTCTTGTTAACTTTGATGTTTTTACTTCTTTTCCCTTAATTCTCACATCTGATGTTTGCCTAATTGCATCTATAGCAGAAACATTTGATGCTCTCTTTGCAGGTATGTAAGTTGAAATTAAAATAGTGATTATAGAAACCATGATGGCTGTTAAAATTGTTATTGGTAATACTACTAATTTTAGATTTTCAGTTAACCCTAGTGCTCCTTTAAGCATAGAATTTATAAACTTAAAAGTAATATTTATACCTACCAATCCTGTTATAATTCCAATAGGAATACTAATTGCTCCAATAACAGCACCTTCAAAAAATACAGAATTTCTCTTTTGTTTCTTAGTTGCTCCAATACTTGATAGCATACCTAAATGCCTAGAACGTTCTGATACAGAAATTGCAAAAGCATTGTATATTAAAGATACTGAACCAATCATTATTATAGTTATAATAATGATAGATAAAGTGATAAGCATATTTCTTAAATTATCACTTTTAACAACCCCATAATATCTTAATAACTCATTATTAAACTTTGCTCCTTGCATACTATTTTGAGAGACCAAATTTTCTGCATTCTCAAACAGTTTAGAATTAATATTATTTAAAACAACAGATGCATTTACCGTTTCCTCTGAGTTCATAATATTTTCATCAACATATGATAAAACTGTATATCCTGGTGCCCAAGTATACTCCCATTTAGGGCTTTCTATTATTCCTACAATTATATAAGACTTTGTATTTTCTTTTATTAAAACTTCCTGAGTTGTACCGTTATATCTTCTTAATGAATCTACTTGTGAAAGTATTGAGTCCTTGCCTTCCTCATCTTCAAAATGTCTTTTTCCAATATCAAAGGTTAAAGTATCACCTATTTTATAATTAACTTTTGCATTTTTTATTATAGATTCAGAAATCACAATTTCATTTGCCTTTTCGGGCAATTTTCCTTCTATTAATTTAATAGGGAAGTTTTCAAACCCTTCTTTACTATACTCTTTTAGAAAAACATATGGTTTATTATCATTTTGACTTTCTTCTAAAAAAGCATATCCTAAATCTCTGCTTATAATTACTCTTCTTGTTTCCTCATCATTTTTTATTACCTCTAATTGGGTTTTGTTTACATTTTCATAAAGAACATGCCATTCCCCTTCATCTGATATAATCTGTCTTTTCAGCATATCCATAAAAGAAATACCTAGTGAGGCTACTGCTGTAATCATTGCAACTGAAATTATTACCCCTATTATGGTAACAAGAGTTCGTCTCTTGTTTAATAATAACTGCTTTAAAGTTAACTTATTTATAATATTCATGGACGGATCACCTCATTTTTAGTAATTTCACCGTCTTCTATTTCAATAATTCTATCTGCCTGTAACGCAATTTGTTCATCATGAGTAATAACAATAAGAGTTTGGCTAAATGTTTTATTAAACATTTTAAGTAACTCAATAATTTCCTTACTATTTTTACTATCTAGATTTCCAGTTGGCTCATCTGCAAGCATAATGGCAGGATTACTTATTAAAGCCCTACCTATAGAAACTCTTTGCTGTTGACCTCCTGAAAGCTGATTAGGTAAGTGATCTAGTCTATTTTCTAAACCAAGTATATCTACTATATTATTAAACTGCTTTTCATCTACATTATGTCCATCAAGCAATAGTGGAAGAGTAATATTTTCTTCTACATTCAGTACAGGAATAAGATTATAAAATTGATATATAAGACCTATTTGTCTACGTCTAAAGATAGCAAGCTGCGTCTCATTTAGACTATATATATCTGTATTGTCTATAATAACTTTTCCACTTGTAGGTTTGTCTACACCTCCAAGCATATGCAATAAAGTAGATTTACCTGAGCCTGAAGGCCCTACTATTGCAACAAATTCTCCTTTTTTTACAGAAAAAGATATATTATTAAGTGCCTCTACCGCTGTTTCTCCACTGCCATATTGCTTAGACAGGTTTTCCACTCTTACTATTTCCATTGTAAAACCTCCAAATTTTTTATATGACTAAAGTATATCTGTCTAAGATGACTATACAGTGACTTATTTATTACAATTTAGTCACTTTTGTTTATTATAAAATTTTATACTAAATTCTGTACCTTCATTTTTCTTACTTCTAACACTTATATCTCCATTTTGACTTACTATAATACTTTTAGCCATAGCAAGACCTATACCAACACTTCCAGCACTTGCATTTTTACCTTTATAAAATCTTTTAAAAATATAAGGTAAGTCTTCCTTTTCTATTCCAGTTCCATTATCTGATATTTTAATTTCAGTGTATAGAGGATTTTCCTCATAAAAAATTGATATTAGCCCTTTATTTTCAGTATGTTCTATACAATTTTTCACTATATTAACAATTGCCTCTGTGCTCCAATTCAAATCTCCAGTAAATGATGTATTCTCATTTCCATCTATAATTAGCTTCTGCTCCTTAAGTTCCATAGGGATAAGTAATGGACTCATTGCTTTTTTTATAAGTTCTGATACCTTTACCTTATTTTTTTTGAATATAATTGTGCCAGCATCTATTTTAGATAGCTTTAATAATGATGTTAGAAGCCAATCCATACGTTCAAGCTGCATTTCTATATTTTTAGTAAACTCTATTCTTTTTTCTGAATTTAAATTTTCATCACTTAATAAATCTATCATAACCATCATTGAAGTAAGAGGTGTCTTTAACTGATGCGATATATCTGAAATAGCATCTGCTAATTTCTCCTTGTCTTTCTTTAAAAATTCCCCTTGTTTTGAAAGCATCAGAGTAACCTTGTAAATCTCGTTTTTAAGAATACTAAGCTCCCCTTCTTCATTGTCTCTAATATCCATTGAATAATTTCCATTACTAATATTACGTAAATATCCAGATAACTTTTCAATTTCTTTATACCTTCTTAAAGTAAAGAAATTGATTAAATATATTAATAAAAAAGCAACTATAAACGTTATAATCCCTGCTACTGGATTTATTATTGAAGATAAAATTACACCTACTATTGATACCCCTATCATTAATGTAAGCAAATTTCTAATTTCTTTATTTCTAAATATATTAATCACCTACCTTGTATCCAAGTCCTCTTACTGTTTTAATTATGGCAGGTTTTTGAGGATCATCTTCTAACTTTTCACGTATTCTTTTAATATAAACTGTTAAAGTATTATCATTTACAAAATCTCCTACTACATCCCAGATTCCTTCTAAAAGTTGACTTCTTGATAAAACCTGTCCTTTGTTATTTGCAAAAATTAATAATAGACGATATTCTAATGCAGTAAGATTAACTTCCTTCCCATTTTTATAGACCTTTGCTTCAAGAGTATTTATTCTTAATTTATTTATTTCGATAATTATACTCGAATCATCTTCCTTATTATATCTTCTCAATACTGATTTTATACGAGATATAAGCTCTCTAAGACGAAATGGCTTAGTTATATAGTCATCGGCTCCCATATCAAGTCCCATAACTACATTTACTTCATCATCACAAGCAGTCAAAAATATTATAGGTACATCACTTTTTCCTCTTATAATTTTACATAATTCATAACCACTTCCATCTGGTAAAGATACATCAAGTAAGCATAGAGAAAATTCATTTTCTAAAAAAGCTTTTTTCCCTGATTCAACATCAGAACACAAAACTATACTAAAGCCTTCCTTCTCTAATGAATACTCTAAACCAGATGCAATTATTTTATCATCTTCAACAACTAGAATCTTCAAGCTATCACCTCATTTAATAAATTAATCTTATTATATCATTTACTAAAAATTCCCTCAAACCCAGTAGTTTGAGGGAATTTAAATTACTCTTTAAATTTCAATAAAAAATCTTTGAGTTTATACTCTAAGTGAGCCACGGAATCCCCTAGAGCCATAATATGATTCTGCACCATTATGATACATAAAAACAGTATCATATCGACAATCACAAAAGATTGCACCACCTAGTTCTCTAATTTTTGTAGGTGTTTTCACCCAACTTGAAGTTTTAATATCAAAACTTCCAATTCTTTGTAATTCTCGATATTGTTCTTCTGTTAAAATATCAATGCCCATATATACTGCCATATCAATAGCATTATTTTTAGGTTTATGCTCTTTCCTAGATTCCAATGCTTCACGATCGTAGCAAACACTTCTACGCCCCTTTGGGCTTTCTGCTGAACAATCATAAAAAATATATTCACCTTTAATTTCATCATAACCAATAACATCTGGTTCTCCACCAGTAACTTCCATCTCATTAAGTGACCAAAGTTTTTCATTATTATCCTCAAGTTTTTCTTGTAGTTTATCCCAATCGAGATTATTATGACGACTCATATTTTTCTCGAAACGGCCTTTCAAAATATTCAGTAGCTTTTCACATTGTTCTTGTGGCAATTCTCTTTTTTCATTTTCCATAACTAAACCTCCTTTTCAGATAAAATTATTAGTTTTATAATACCCTATAATTTATCAAAATCCTATAAAATCTTAGTAAATACAAAAAATATATTTCTAAAAATTAAGGCTTATTAGAATTATTTAATAAATTGATAAAATTAATTTTTTTATTTAAAAACTTATATTAATCATAACCCTTAAGGATCAAACTTCTATTTATAATTAATGATTCTAATAAGTAGTTCCTTAAGTATTGCTGTTTCTTCTTACAAATAATTAAAGCCTATAAGGTAAAAAGCCTCACCAAATAAGAAAAGTCTCTGAAAACCCTGTAAATTTGGAATTTTCAAAGACTTTATATTTTACTTTTAACTATCTTAACAACCGTCTCAGCAGTAGATTGCTGCCAATCAAGCTTCACTTTGTTCGCTTTCTTTGGCAATCCTTGCATGGGTAGTTTTAAACGGCTTACTTCGTCTCTTCGGTACTCGTAAGTCGAACAACTACCTCAGCATGTGGTGTATTAGGAAACATATCTTTAACTGTGCTTTGCATAACTTTGTATCCTGCATCTATTAGATCCTTTAAGTTTTCTACTAAGGTTTTAGGATTGCATGATACATAAATTATTTCCTTGGCATTAAATTTAATTACGTATTCTAATGCTTTTGGATGTACACCGCTTCTTGGTGGATCTAGTATTATAATATCTGGTTTATCTTTAACTGTTTTTATTATTTCTGTAACATCTCCTGCTAGGAATTCACAATTGTCTAAATTGTTTAGTTTGGCATTTTCTTTGGCTGCTTCTACTGCTTCTTCTATAAGTTCTATTCCTATTACTTTTTTAGCATTTGATGCAGCAATTTGCCCTATTGTTCCTGTACCACAGTAAAGGTCAAATACTACCTTATCATTGGATTCTCCCATAAAATCTCTAACTATACTATAAAGGCTTTCTGCCCCTTTTGTATTAGTTTGGAAGAATGAAAATGGTGATATTTTAAATTGTAAACCTAATAAGTTTTCTGTTATATAATCTTTACCAAATAACAAATTTACTTTTTCTGGTATTACAGCATCAGAAAAGGAATTATTTTCAGTATGTAATATAGATACTAATTTCCCTTTGTAATCTTGTACTTTTAGTATTTCTACATATTCTGTTAAGTCAAAATCTATTTGTGTTGTTGTAACTATATTAACCATTAATTCACCAGTGTTTATTGCTTTTCTTATAACTAGGTGTCTTAAGTAACCTTCTCTTTTCATAACTCTATAATAAGGCAATTCTTTATCTTTAAAATAATTAACAGTTTCTCTTATTATTGTTCTAAAATCTTCATCAACTATTAAGCACTTATCAACAGTTATGATCCCAAAGGATTTTCCTTTCATGTGCATGCCTAAAGTTAATTCTCCACCCTTTTCAAAATCTCCAAAGGTGAATTCCATCTTATTTCTATATTCCCACTGCTCTTTACTACCTACAACACCTAGGTAATCTCCCATAGGTATATTGGCATCACTAAATAAAGATTTAACTTCTTCACTTAATAAATTTATTTGTTTATCATAAGTTAGGTTTTGTGATGTACATCCACCACAAACTCCAAAGTATTCACAAGAAGCATCTATTTCATAATCAGCTCTTTCATCTACTGACATAAGCTTTAGCTCTGCAAAGTTTTCTCTCTTTTTCTTTACTCTCCCACTTACTAATTGTCCAGGAAAAGCTCCTTTTACATATATGGTTTTTCCTTCTAGAGTACCTACTCCAACAGATGGGAATTCTGTTTTATCTATTCTGACTTGTACTGTACTTCCTTTTCTCATGCTATCTCCTAATTAAAGTTTATTTTAATATTGTCTTTTTTCCTATAGTTCCTTTAAGCTTTGTTGATTCACAAATTGGAGTATAAAGTATATTTGCTATAACATACATTATTAAAAACATTGGTTGTCTTGATACAATATAAAATCCTGTTAATTTTAATATTCCATCAAATAATAGTAGCAACCCTAATGCTAGTGCCAATGTTATTATTTGATCCATAGTAGTAGCTAAAACTCTTTTTATAAATTTAACTACTTTTCCATCTTGATCTTTTACTGTTCCAGATTTATGATTTTCTGCAATTGTGTCTTCATCTACAGCATCAATTATCTTGTTGTCTTTAAAATAATTACCTGCTTCTTCTTTATTTACCTCTCCAGTTTCTACTTCATTATTAACCATTTCTATTTCTTCTTTATCTACCAATTTTATATCCTCCTAAATTATAAATTAACTATGTACTATTTCTTAAAATCATATTTCTTAGAGTCTAATTTGTACAATAAGAAATCACCTTTTATTGTTATAGTTTCTACTAACCCATTTAAATTTGTTTCTATATTTCCTTCTGAATTTTTATTTATAATTATATCTTTTATTTGACTATCTAAATCTGAATAATCTCTGTCAGGATTGTTAGTCATAGCTTTTGAAAATTCTGCTATAGAAGTTTCTTCAAAGTTAAACTTGTCTTCTGCCTTTATTTGAGTAACATCTAGTTTAAAGCCTATCTTTAAGTTTAAGCTTCCACTAGCCATATTTTCTCCATACATTTTAAATCCATAATACATACTTTCCATTCTATTTGGCTCTGGATTTAAATTGTCTACATATATGTTATTATCATTTATTGTTTCCCCATTTGATTCTTTAACTTTTTCTTCTTTTGAATATTCTAATCCATAAAATTTAGCTACATCTTCTATTCTTGTACTAATTTCACTGTTTAATGCAACTACTTGATCTTTTGTATAATCCCTTGCCCATTCACCTTCGCCTATAAATATCTTTTCTTCAACCTTTACTGGTTCTTTAGTTTCACTTGCTTCTTGTTTCTTTGAATTACCACAAGAAATTAATGATACTGTCACTATTCCAGAAACTAATATTAGTAAAACCTTTTTTAACATATTAATCCCCCCTAGGATCTTTTTTTATTGTCTTTTGTATGTTTTCCTAAATTCATTTTATTATAACATTAAAGAAATTATTTTGAAAGTCTATGTCACATAACTGCCACATACTAAACAGTTCACAATTCACAATTAACAATTCACAATTTATTATAGACTTTCACATAAAAATAGAGCTGATTTAAGGCAGCTCATATTTAAAGTTATCCTTTAAAGATACTTTATAAGTTTTATATTTATTTTACTACTTGTGATACTATTATTGCTATTCCAATTAAAGCTCCAGCCAAGAAAATTGCTATTGCAACATTCCCTTTTTCAAGTTCTTTGTTAAAATCAGCTGGTATTATTGCATCAAATATTTTGTATCCGACCACTAAAACTAATATTCCAACTGCTCCAAATAATAAACTTAAGCCTAGATTCATAATGGTATTTAGAAATATATCCATTCCCTGCTTCCCCCTTTATCATAGATAATTATATAATTAATTTTATCACAAATATTATTTCTATAATATAGAAGCCTTTAAATTTTATATATTATACTCCAATTTTGTCCTTCATTTTTTCAAAGGTTTTTTCTCCTATCCCATCTATGTTTTTAATTTCTTCTATTGAATTAAATCCTCCATTTTTTTCTCTATATTCCATTATACTTTTAGCTTTAACTTCTCCCACTCCATTTATTTTTTGGAGTTCTTCCAAAGTTGCAGTATTAATGTTTATTACATCACTTTCCGTTGCTTGTACTGAATTAGATATATCTCCAGTTCCAAGATTACTTCCTACATTTGAAGAATCATTTTTATTTGGTATTATTATTAATTGATTTGCTTTTAGCTTATCTGCTCTATTAATTTTATCTATGTCAGCTTCACTAGTTAGTCCTCCTGCTTTATTTATTAAATCTCTAATAATACTGCCTTCACTAATTTCATATACATCTGGTTTTACTACTTCTCCTTTTATTTCAACAAATATATTTTTATTTTTTGTATTGGCTACTGACTTTTCTTGATTACTTGAAGCTACTTCTGATTTTGTAGTAACTTCAATACTATTTTCATTTTTATAAACATCTTCTTCTTCATCTACAAAAATATCTTTCATATATTCATCCTTAAAAACCTTAGATTTATTCTTCCCATATAAAATAAATGATGTAGTTATACATAAAAATACAATCACCAACAAAATTATATTTCTTTTAGTCATAATTTTTTCTATTCTTTTATCCATAAAACACCTCTAATTGTTAAATACTTATTTTAATTATTAACTTTTTATTAAAATTTTAACTATTTTTATTCTAAATATTTATAAATTATAGAATGATGTCTTTATTTCTGTTAAAATATTTTTATCTATTGTAAAAATATATTGTGGGAGATTTACTATGGGAAATTTTATAAGAAGACTATTTCTATCAACTGTATTAGTAAGTAGTATTTTTACTGTTGCCGTAAAAGCTACTGAATTGCCTCCAGTCTTTTCTGAGGGAGCAGTATTGATGGATGGAAGAACAGGTAAGGTTATTTATTCTAAAAATGAGCATACTCAATATGAGCCTGCCTCAACAACTAAGGTTATGACAGCGTTAGTAGTTCTTGAAAATACTAAATTAACAGATAAAGTCACTGTTGGTGAGAACCCAACTTTGGTTGATGGATCTGCTATTGGTATAGCCAAAGGGGAAGTTTATACTGTTGAAGAACTTATGCTTGGACTTTTATTGGAATCTGGAAACGATTGTGCTGAAGCATTAGCTGAGCATGTTGCTGGATCTAATGAAGGGTTTGCAAAACTTATGAATGCTAAAGCTAAAGAATTAGGAGCTTTAAATACAAATTTTAAAAATCCTAGTGGTTTACATGAAGATGGGCATATTACTACAGCTTATGATTTAGCCTTGATAATGAGAGCTGCCTATAAAAATGAAGATTATGTGAGAATTTCACAAACCGAATCTCACAAATATATTAACCATCCATTTTCTGATGGTAGTGAAAAATGGGCTACAAATAGAAATCAGTTATTTAATGAATATACACCTTATTACTATCAATATGCCTATACTGGTAAAAATGGATATACTCCAGAAGCCAATCATACATATACAGCTACAGCAATGAAAGATGGACAATTCTTAGTATCTGCTTTCTTAAATGCTACTGATAAAGATAATTTTTATACAAATATAGGTCCATTATTTGATTATGGTTTTGATAATTTTGAGACTATAAAGCTTATAAATAAAAATGATGTACTTGCCACATACAAAATAAATGATGAAATTTCTATTCCTTTACTTGCTAAAGATGATTTATATTATACAAAATCTAGAGCTGAGAAAATTCCTTCATACTCTATAGACTATTTAAAAAAGGATATTAGTAAGCAAAGTATAACTAAAGGAGAAAATCTTTTTAAAGCTAAAATAAATGTTAATGACGAAACAATTTCTTCAGTTGACTTAATTAGTGGTGTTGATAGGGAATATAGTACTAAAATTAAGGTAGAAGAAAATTTTTCTTCCTTTATAAATACCCCTAGTAACATTGTAGTTATTGTTGCAGTATTAATTGTTTTATTAATTCTTATTCGTTACATAATATTGTCAATACGAAGAAAAACTATTAGAAAAAATCGTCCTAGATTTAAATAAATCCTTTTTAAAAAGAGTACGCTAAAATGATTATTTTAGTGTACTCTTTTTAAATTTTTATTTCAGATATTCTATTAATCCTTCTATATCTTTCGGAATATCAGCTCTGAGATTTAATTCCTTTTTAGTTCTTGGAGATTTAAAGTCTAAACCATATGCATGAAGTGCTTGCCTACTTATAATTTCTCCATCTTCTTCATTCCCATATAGTGTATCTCCCCAAATTGGATGGCCTAATGAACTTAAGTGAACTCTTATTTGATGTGTTCTTCCTGTTTCCAATAGACATTCAACTAAATCTGAATCTTTAAATTTTTCTATAACTTTATAATGAGTTATACTTCTTTGCCCTCTCTCATCAATAACTCTTCTTATAGTTCCTTCTTCTTCTGGTCTATATATTGGCAAATCTATAGTTCCTTCTTCTTTCTCCATATGACCATGAACTACTGTAAGATATCTTTTTTCAATATTATTTAAAGTCATTTCTTTAGATAACTCCATGTGCGCATATTGATTTTTAGCTATTATTATAAGGCCTGAAGTATCCATATCTAATCTACTTACTAATCTAACTATACATTTTTGATTACTTTCCTTAAAATAGTACATCAAAGCATTAGCCAAAGTACCACTTTGATATCTTTTAGTTGGATGTACTACCATATTTGGACTTTTATTAACTACTATTATATCCTCATCTTCATATACAATATCTATTGGTATATTTTCAGGGGCTATATTTTGTGTTTCTTCTTTAACTAAATCAATTAATACTTTTTCATTAATTTTTAGTACATAATTCATTTTTACAGCTTTATTATCTACAAAAATTCTTTTATCTATTGATGCACCTCTAATTAGCCTAGAAGATAATCCTAGTTCCTCTTTTAAAAATTCTCTAATTTTTCTTCCTTCAAATTCCTTTGAAACAATTTTTTTTATAGTACTCATTTTTCCTCCTATTGAAAAAAGAGCTGTCGCACAATTTTACCTTTTACATTAAATGGCTTTCTGCGACAGCCCCTTTTAGTTTCCAAATAAGTTATAATCTTTACCTAATAATATTACAACATCGTATTTTTTATGTTCTGACTTACCTATCTTTTCAAACTTTTGTACACCCGTATCATTTTTAATCAACTCTTTTAAATCCTTATTATCGGATTGAATTACACTTTTCTCTACATTATCAGTATTTCCAACTTCTATATTTGTATATCCAAGTGAAAGCAAACTATCTTTTGCATTTGATGCTAACCCCTCAATTTTTGTTCCATTTAACACTAATATCTTTAATTCTTCTTTCTTTACTGATGTTATAACTGGAGCTAATGAAGGATTTTCTGCATTTAACGCATTTATTAAATCTCTATTAGTTTCTTTATCTGCAATTAAAAAAGATTCTCCATAAATATATTCTGGTTCTCCTTGAAGAGTTGTCATAATAATATCCGCTGGCTTTAATCTCATAATCTTCATACCTAAAGATATCAAATTCTTAGCTGGAATATTAGTATCTACATTTTCACTTATAGCTTCTAATATTTTTGGAGCCTTAAAAATTATACTTGGACTTAAAGCTTTATTAATAACTTTACTAATGAATTGATGTTGGTTATTGATTCTACCTAAATCACCTTCATCTCCTCCACTACCATCATTATTTTTTCTCCATCTAAAGAATTCTTCTGCTTTTTTTCCATCTAATAAAACAGTTTCTCCAGCTTTAAAGTTTATATGAAGATTTTGCTCATCATCATCATAAAACATATCTTGTTCTATTTTCATTTCTATTCCGCCTAAAGCATCCATTATACTTCTGAATGCTGTATAATCTACTTCTACTATATAATTTAAATTTATACCTAATAAGTCTTCTACGTGTGTCTTTATTTCTTCTTCTCCACCTAAAACATATGCAGTATTTATCTTCCAATACCTTCTATATTCTCCGCTATCTAAATAAGCATCTATCTCTACAAGAGTATCTCTTGGTATGGAAACTACATGAACCTTTTTAGTATTAGGATTATAATTTAAAACCATTATGGTATCACTTCTTCTGCCAGCTTTATTTTGATTTTCTGCATCTCCTATGTCCATGCCTAAAATCAAAATATTAACAGGATCATGTGATGATATTGGTGCTACCCCTACTCCTAAAGTATTTGTTTTTAATCCTGACAAGAAATTATATATATATAAGGCAACTCCAAGTATAGCCACTAATAAAACTGTTACTATAGATATAGCAATTCTTCTTCGCTGCCTTTTCTTTTTCCTTTTTTTAGCTTCTATTTTCCTTCTCTTTATCTGTTCTTCTCTAGAAGGCCTTCTTCTTTCTGCGTTTTCAAGATCTTCTCTCCTATTACCCATCCTTTAATTCCTCTCTGATTTTTTTCATAGTTTAAATAGTTTAATCTATTTTAGTACTATTTGTTAAGTACTAAATAATTTCTTGCCTTTATACTATTTATATCAATAGGAAAACCCTTATCTAATAAATATTTAATAGTATGAGTTAATCCTTGAAGAATTCCCTTATCTAAATCATTAAAACTTTCTTTTCTAATTAAATCTACCCCTGGAAAACTTCTACCTGGTTCTATCATATCAGCTATATAAATTACTTTTTCTAGCTGACTCATATTTTCTTTTCCTGTAGTGTGCCATCTCATTGCACTTAATATTTCTTCATCTTCTATCTGAAATATCTTTTTCCCTAATATAGGGCCAACAATGCTATGCCATAATTCTGGAGTTTTTTCTTCATCATATGATAACTTTATATTATTTTCATCTATAATGGACTTTAAATCATATATAGTCATATTCTTAGCTATATCATGAGCTAATGCTGCTATTTCAGCTTTATTTTTATCTACCTTATATATCTGCGCTAATCTTACTGCAGTTTCAACCACACTTAAGGTATGATTATATCTACTTTCTGTTAAATGCTCTTTAAGGTAGCTTTTCATTTCTTCTTTACTAAGCATATATTTTCTCCTTAAATATCATTGTACTTTCATCATTCTTTGATATTTTCGCAATAATTATAAATATTATTTTTTTCAATAAAATCTAAAACTTCTTTTGAAATGAAAAAATCAATTCTCTTTTCTTCCTTGATTCTATCTCTTATCATAGATGATGAAATTTCTAAGTCCATTATATCTAAAAATTTAATACTTGTGTTATATTTTTTCTCAATTTCATTCTTTTGTAATTTTAATTGCTCTTTATCATATCCTGGTCTGTTAAATACAACTAAATTAGATGTTTTAAATATTCTATCTGGATTTTTCCATTTTTCTATATTTATAAGACAATCTGCACCAGTAATGAAATATAATTCATTATCTTTCGTTTTTAGATATTCTAAGGTTTCATAGGTATAACTAAATCCCTTTTTCTCTATTTCATAGTTGCTTATTTCAAAATCCTCATAATTTTTTATAGCCTGCTGAACCATTTTATACCTTAAGGAAGCCTCTAAGATACTCTCATTTTTTTTATGAGGTGGGCTTCCTGTTGGCATAAAAATCACTTTATCTAAATTCAATTGACATTTAGCCTCATATGCTATATAAAGATGTGCTAAATGAATAGGATTAAAGGTTCCTCCTATTATGCCAATCTTCTTCATAAAACTTCTCTATTTATTAGGTATTTCTATCTTAGGTTTTTTTGAGGATTTTTTATATAAAACTATTTTACTTCCTATAGCTTGAATTCCTTCGCATCCAATTTTTTCACATATATAATTTGATGCTTCTCTCGCTCCTAAACCACTATTTTCAAGTACCTTTATTTTAATAAGTTCTCTTGCTTCTAAAGCTTCAGTTAATTGTGTTAAAAAAGCTTCCTCTACTCCATTTTTACCAACTTGGAATATTGGATCTAAGTTATTTGCAAGCCCTCTTAAATAAGCTCTTTGCTTTCCTGTTATCATTATTTATCCTCCTATAAAATATACTCAAATTCAAAATCGTTAAGTCTTACCATGTCTCCATCTTCTATTCCCATTTCTCTTAATTTATCAAATACACCTTTATTTCTTAGTACCTTATGGAAATATCTTAATGAATCAGCATCATGAATGTTTACTGAATTTAATAATCTATCTACAAATGAACCGAAAACTACATATACCTTGTTATCATCTTCTCCATCTTCGATAGATACATCATATGTAAATCTCTTTTCTTCTTGTATAAATCTTTCTTCATCAGTTATTTCTAAATCTTTAATCGGAATTTCAGAAAGCATTCTACCTGCTTCTTTAATTATTTCTTCAACTCCTGATTTTGTTGCTGCAGACATTTTATATACTTTATCAAAACCTAATTCATTTACTTTTTTCTTAAAGTCTTCAAAAACTTCTTCATCATAAAGCATATCCGTTTTGTTTGCTACAACTATTTGAGGTCTATCCCAAAGCTTAACTGAATATTTCTTAAGTTCTTCATTTATTTTAACAAAGTCTTCAAAAGCATCTCTACCTTCTATTCCAGAAATATCTACTACATGTATTAATAATCTAGTTCTTTCAATATGTCTTAAGAAATCTAACCCTAAACCTACACCTTCAGCTGCACCTTCTATTATTCCTGGTATATCAGCCATTACAAATGCATTCATTCCTTCTGCTTTTACAACTCCAAGGTTTGGTTTTAATGTTGTGAAATGATAGTTTGCTATCTTTGGTTTCGCTGCAGTTACTGTTGAAAGGAAAGTTGATTTTCCTACATTAGGGAATCCTACTAATCCTACATCTGCAAGTAATTTAAGCTCTAAAGTAATCCATCTATCTTCACCTGGCATACCTGGCTCTGCAAAGTGTGGAGCTTGCCTTGTTGGTGTACAGAATTTACAATTTCCCTTTCCACCCTTTCCTCCTCTTGCAATAACAAAAGTATCATCTTTATGTGAAAGGTCTGCTATAATCTTATTAGTTTCAAAGTCTCTAATTATTGTTCCCATTGGTACTTTAACATGAAGATCATCTCCATCTTTACCATAACATTTTGAGCCTTCACCTTTACCTCCAACTTCAGCTACAAATTTCTTTTTATATTTAAAGTCTAAAAGTGTAGTTAAACCTGGATCTACTTCAAATATTACACTTCCACCTTTTCCACCGTCTCCTCCATCTGGACCTCCAAGTGGAACATATTTTTCTCTTCTAAATGAGACACATCCGTTTCCACCATCTCCAGATTTAACGAATATTTTGGCCTTATCTATAAACATAAAATCACCTATCTTTCTAAATTTATTATTAATAATATAAACACGTACTTACTTTATATTATTTCATTATTCTTAATGTTTATTATATCATACGAAAATAAATTTCTAACCCACTAGGCATCTGAAAATAAATAGTACGTCAAATATACGAGCATTCTGACTTATTTATTTTTTGAAGATGACTTAATTAATGGGCAATTGACAGTGTACAATGGGCAAATATTATTCATTGTCAATTGCCCATTTTTATTCTTACAAAATAAAGCACCCTAAAACAGGGTGCTTTTTAGAAAAATAATATTATTCTGCTATTTCTTCAACATTTACTGGGTAAATGCTAACTTTCTTTTTATCTCTACCCATTCTTTCAAATCTAACGATTCCGTCTTCTTTAGCAAATAGAGTGTCATCTCCACCCTTACCAACATTAGTTCCAGGATGAATCTTTGTTCCTCTTTGTCTAACTAAAATGTTACCAGCTAAAACGAACTCCCCGTCAGCAGCTTTAACTCCTAATCTTTTTGATTCAGAATCTCTACCGTTCTTTGAGCTACCTACCCCTTTTTTGTGGGCAAATAATTGAAGGTTCATTATTAACATACTATTGCACCTCCTCTTTCAACAATCTTATATATTCACTGTCTTTTTCATTTCCAAAACTTAATTTAAGAGATTGTATCAAGCTTTCTATACTTTTTTCAAAAGTCAAAAGTAATACTTGGCACTTCTCTACATCCTCGTTATTAAGATTAGATAAGTTCATATGTAAAAAACCATCTTCTATATCATACTCAACTTTTAGCTTTAATACTTCTTCAATACCTATTACGGCATTTTGAGAAAGTACTGAAACCGAATTGCAAATCATATCATAAGCATCTCCGATTTTCTCTATTTCAGCTTTTGGTAAGGCATGACCTTTTATCTTAAACCCAAGGCATAAATTATCTTTTTTAAAAATCTTTACTTTAATCATAATAATTAAGCTTCGATTTTTTCGATTACTAACTTAGTGTATGGTTGTCTGTGTCCAGTTTTCTTTCTGTAGTCCTTCTTTGGCTTATACTTGAATACTGTAACTTTCTTAGCTTTGCCTTGAGCAACAACTTTAGCAACAACCTTAGCACCTTCTACAACTGGTGTACCAACTTTTAAAGCATCACCATTTGAAACTGCTAATACTTCTGTTAATTCAACTGTTGAGTCAACTTCAGCCTCAAGCTTTTCAACGAATATTACGTCTCCTTCTTGAACTCTGTATTGTTTTCCTCCTGTAGATAACACTGCGTACATTAAAAACACCTCCTCTTATTACGGTCTCGCCAACCGAGGTACAAAGATCTAACTTTGTTTAAATAAAAGCCTCTTATGTGCGGTTTAACATTTGATATTGTATCATATTATTATGTAGCTTGTAAAGAAGTTTATTCATAATTTTGATAGTCATTTACCTTTAAATTTTTTATATTTTCTTTTTGACTATTAAATATTAAAGGTTCTACTTTATATCCTTCAATTCCATCTATAAAATTCAAATAAATTTCTTTATTTATTGAATTTATATTAGTTAAAAATGAGAAAATATCTTCTCTTACCATAGCCTCATAGTTTCTATCTAATTCTATATAAAATGAGTTAATTGAACTTTCTTCTTCACATTTAACTATTTCATTTCTTATTAACTTTTCTATATATGATAACTTAAGAACGTAACCCTCATTGTTGCATCTTTTACATTTTTCTTCTAGATATTCATATATTGATTTCCCTCTTCTTTTCCTTGCTATTTGAACAAGATCTAATTCTGTAAATGGGAATATTTTTATATTACCTTTATCTTGTTTTAGAGAATCCTTTAAAGCATCCATAACTACTGATTTTTGTGAAAAATCCCTCATATCGATAAAATCTATAACTATTATTCCTGCAAGATTTCTAAGTCTAATTTGTCTTCCTATTTCTTTTGCTGCTTCTATATTAGTTTCTAAGATTGTTTTATTGAAACTTCTTCCTTTAATATTCTTTGATGAATTAACATCTATAACATACATGGCTTCTGTTTTATCTATTACTATATTTCCACCACAATTCAATACTACTTTTTTGTGCCTTAATTTCAAGACTTCCTTTTCTATGCCATAATGTTCAAATAAGCTTCTGCTACCATCAAATTTTTCTACAGTTACTTGACTATTTTTTTCTATTAATGATTTGACTTCATTTAAGTCCTCTTCGTGATTTAAGATTATCTTGCATTGGCTCCCTATATTTTCTCTTATAACTTTATTTAGAATAATATTTTCTCCATAAACTTTTCCTAACTTTAAACTATATTTTAGTTTTCTTATAATAGTTTCTAATTCAGATAAGAGATTTATCTTTTCTTCTAGTAAGTCCTCGCTACTTGCATGAACTGCTTCTGTTCTTATAGTTATACCATATCCATCTATATCATTAACTATCTTTAATATTCTTTCTTTTTCTTCTGTACTATTAATTCTCTTAGAAAAATTAATTCCTCTTTCACCACAAGTTAAAACCATAAATCGCCCTGGTAAACTTATATTTCTGCTTACTTTAGCACCTTTATTATTTACTGGCTCTTTAATTACTTCAACTAATAATTCATCGCCTTTTTTAATTCCTTCACTTTTAATTTCATTGCTAAAATACATGTATGCTTCTTTTTCTAGTCCTATATCTATAAAAATTGAATTTATTGCAGGAATTATATTTTTTACTCTTCCTTTATAAATTTCTCCCATTTTAGGTCCTGAAGAGTGCTGTTCTACAAAGCACTCACTTAATACATTATTATCCTTTATAGCAATTCTTAAAAGTGGTTCATCTCTTTCAATGAAAATTTCTCTCATAAGATACACTTCCCTAAATACATTTATATATTGGTATATATTTATCGTCTTTTAATACATACATTTCTTCTCTCTTCATATCAATAAATGAATCTTCAACTATTTCACAAATATTACTCTTTATATATTCTGCTAATAAATCTGGAGATAGATGTTCTCTACTTCCTGATGATATTAGTACGTTTAAAACTAGCTCATCATCATTTATCCAATATTTCATTTCTTTTATCATAGTCTTTAAATTTACTTCTTTTTCACCTTTTTTACTTTTCTTTATAGTAGTCCATTCTGTCTTACTAATAAGTTCTTCCATTTTATTTTCTACTATCTTTGAATCTGTACAAATCATCTTTATCGTAAATCTAGCTGCATCTACTAAAGCCATAGTTTGAGGCAATTTCTTTTCTCCCTCTTTAGTTATAACTTTTCTTGCATTTAAAAATTTAATTCCAGATGCAGTTTTAGAATTTAATTTGTCTATTATTTCTTGCTCTTCTAATTCTTCAACTAAAACTATATCCATATATTCGGAATCAGAATAAACTCCAACAGATAAAGGTTGTGCTATGGATAATGCCATATGTGGATTAAAACCCTTTGAGTATTCCATTGGAAGATTTGCTCTTCTTATAACTCTTTGAATTGTTCTCATTAAATCCAAATGAGATATAAATTTAATGCTAGATTCTTTAGTAAATTTAATTACATAACGCACCTTCAAAACACTTCCCTTCTTTAAAGTTTACATTTACTCCACATCCTGTACAACCTTTTCTACAGTTTTGAGTAAGTTCTGCTTTTTTTGCTTTTTCATTTTCAACTTCTAAGTATTTTCTATTTACTCCAATATCTATAAAGTCCCATGGAAGTATTTCATCATAATTTCTATCTCTATATACATAAAAATCTTCATCTATATTACACTCTTTCATTGCTTCCATCCATACATCAAAGTTAAAGTACTCTGACCATCCATCAAATTTAGCTCCCTTTTCAAAAGCTTTAATTAAGAGTTCACAAGTTCTTCTATCACCTCTTGCAAAAACAGCTTCCATAAATGAAGTTTTTTGCTCATGATAGTTATAATTTATTGCTCTGGATTTTATTGCCCCTTTTACTGCATCAATTTTATTCCAAATTTCATTTGGTCTAGCCATTGGAGCCCATTGGAATGGAGTAAATGGCTTTGGTACTAGTATTGATGTACTTACTGTAATTTTTAATCCTTTTGCTCTCTTTTCCTTAGGAATGCCATAATAAACATTTGCCATTTTTTCTGCAAGCTCACCTATACCAGCAGCATCTTCTATCTCTTCATAAGGAAGACCTATCATAAAGTATAATTTAATAGTGCTCCATCCTGATTCAAAGGCATTTTTAGTAGCCTCTAACATTCTTTCTTCTGTAAGTCCCTTATTTATAATGTCCCTCATTCTTTGAGATCCAGCTTCTGGTGCAAAAGTTAATCCTGTTTTTCTAACCTTTTGTATTTCCTTTATTAAATCAACTGAAAAAGCATCTACTCTTATAGATGGTAATGCTACCCCTACATTTTTATTACTATGCTCTAAAATCAGGTTGCTTACAAGATTTTGTATATCTGAATAATCACAAATACTTAATGATGCTAAAGATACCTCTTGATATCCTGTTGCATCTATCATTTTTCTTGCTTGATCTAATAATGTATTAGTTGTCTTTTCTCTAACAGGTCTATAAATCATTCCTGCTTGACAAAATCTACAACCATTTGTACATCCTCTTGAAGTCTCTAAAACTACTCTATCATGTACAATTTCTGAATATGGAACTATCATGTCTAATGGAAAATCTACTTTATCAAAATTATTAACAATTCTTTTCTTAACTTTATCTGGAACATCATCAAATTTAGGTTTAAATTCTTTTATTGTTTTATCTTCTTTGTATGTAACTTCATATAAAGAAGGAACATAAACTCCTTCTATTTTTGATATTTCTCTTAAAAATTCCTTTTTCTTTCCCATACCTTTATACTTTTTATAAATATCAAGAACTTCATCCATTATTTCTTCGCCTTCACCAATTTCAAAGAAATCTACTATGTCATATAATGGTTCTGGATTATATGCACAAGGACCCCCAGCCATAATTATTGGTTCATCTTCGTCTCTTTTTGAAGCTCTTATTGTAATATTAGCCATATCTAACATATTTAATATGTTTGTATAACTCATTTCATACTGAAGAGTAAATCCTAGTATATCGAACTCTGAAATAGGATCTTTAGTTTCTAAAGTCATTAATGGTATTTCATTTTTTCTAAGCTCAGCTTCCATATCTGGCCATGGTGCAAATACTCTTTCACAATATGTATCTTTTCTTTCATTTATTGTATGATAAAGTATTCTTGTGCCTAAGTGGGACATTCCTACCTCATATACATCTGGAAAACAAAATGCAAATCTTATGTCAACATCTTCTGGATTCTTAACTACTTGGTTTAACTCCCCACCAACATATCTTGATGGTTTTTCAACCTTATGTAAAATATGATCTGTAATTTTTTTCATAATACTTCCTCCTAGAACGAGAATTCAAAATGGCTGTCAAAAGGACAGCCAAATTAATAATTAAAAGTGTAAAGTTATTGTTGTAATTTGTTCCAAATTACTAAAAATAATTTAATTTTAAAAACTCCTAGGGAGTTTTTTTCCTTAATTCTTCATTTTTCATTATTCACTTTTCATTGTGCAACAGCACATATGTCTTTTCTATTCTAGCATATATGCCTCTAAAAAGTAAATCCATTACTCACTATAAACAATTAATAAACAACTCCTATACTAAAATATATCAATTATTTTTGCTTTATATACTCCTCCAAAGTCATATTCCCATAGACTTTTAATGCATGAATCAATTCATCTTCATTTAATATATAGATAAGTTTCATATCATCATCTAAAATATAAAATGTATTAAACTTATTTCTATCAACTAAGGCTAATACATTAACAAGCCCTTGCTTGTAATACACTGATATAGTTTTATTTTCTATATATTTATTTTTCAAAAGATTATTTCTTTTCTTAACTATGTTTCCCATAGTTATATACATTGTAGTGTGCTCTTCTATTCTAGTAATATATATTATGATTATTGCACCTATAATCATACTGATATTTAGACTATGTAGAAATATATAAGTAAGAATTGCTATTATCATAAATAGGATTGCTATAAAATAGCTTATTATACTAATTACTTTTTGAGCCTTTTTAAATAACATTTTCTTTGAAAGAAGAATTTCAAGTACTCTTGACCCATCCAATGGGTATGCAGGTAGTAAATTGAATATTGCCAAACCTATGTTTAAATTCATACTCATTTCTATAAAATTAGTATTATATCTAATATTAATAATATAAAAAATAATTGCAAGAGAAATATTTAGTAGTGCTCCTGATAAATAAACCAATATCTTTTGACTACGCTTTAAACTATCTATATCTAAAAGATCTGCCCTCATTCCAAATACATGAAGCTCGATATTATAAAATTTGCAACCAAACTTTAATGCTACTAGTATGTGTACTAGTTCATGTAAGAATACCCATAAAAGAGCAAATATAAACATGCTATTATAACTGCATACTAATATTATCAATATTATTTCTGCCAGTATTTTTTTTGTCTCTCTCTTCATTTATATCTCCCTAAAAATTGCTATCTTCCCTATAAATCACCTTCTATTTATAATATCTTTTAATTTATAATTCCAATTCTTTAATTTCACCTATTACATCAATATATTTTTCTTCTATGGTATTAAATACACTTTGGTAATCAATACCCATCTTTTCCATACCAACTAATAAAGTGTCGTATTTAAAATTACTAGTAACTGCACTCTTACATATTTTATAAATCTTATTTGCTTCAGTATTTGGTACAGTTTTTAATGTGAAAACTGCTAAAAATAATATGAAAGTGCATATTAATCTAAGAATGAATTTATCTATATACCCCATATTCTTTTTTGATGTATTCATGCCATAACTTCCTCTTCGATAGGTAAAATCCTGTACATTTCTAACACTTGGATATACGTCATCTCTTGTGCTGTTAATCTTATTATTTACTGGTGTTTTTCCCTTTACTTTTCTTCTTATTTTATCATAATAATCTTTATACTCCTCTCTATACCTTTCCATGAACTCACTCCTAACTCTTAATATTGTATTTATATTTTAAATACTAAAAATTTATGCTATTTATAATACAATTTCAAAACATTAAATTTGCTTATTCGGCCTCTTTCCTCCAAATCAACTCAGACTATATACAATTTAAAATTAAAGGAATAAAATTATAAAAGAGTTATAAAAGATTTAATTTCTTTTATAACTCTATCACTTCTAAAAATATATTTTTTTTCTTCTCATTCCAACATTTAAAACCAAACCTATTGACATTATAGTAGTAAGCAATGAGGTTCCACCGTAACTAAGTAAAGGTAATGTTATACCTGTTATTGGCACAAGACCTATTGTCATTCCAATATTTTGCATAAGGGCAAATAGAAAATATGCTACAAGACCAATGCAAATTATTGAACCAAAGGTATCTTTAGCCGTTCTCCCTATTGCTATCATCCTTGAAATTAACAATCCATAAAGCAATAATAAAAATGCTGCTCCTAATAGTCCCCACTGTTCTCCTATGCTTGCAAAAATAAAGTCAGTTTGAACTTCTGGTACATATTGCGCTGCATACCCTACTGAGGTTTCTTTAGTTACTGAACCTTTTAATCCTAAAGCTCCTCCATTCCCTATACTTATAAGAGATTGTCTTAGCTGATAACCAGATTGTGATGTGTCTGATTCAGGATCTAAAAATGAAGTTACTCTTTTCATTTGATAGTTTTGTATTAACCCTAAATTCCAAGCCAATACACCAACTAATATTAATGATAAAAGTCCACCACCAATAATTCTTAAATCTAATCCTGCTATGAAAAATATGCCTACAACTATAAAGAATAAAACCATTGTCATTCCCATATCTGGTTGTATTACTATAAATACTGCTGGAACTATAGCGTAAAAAGCCATTTTTAAAAAGTTTTTCAACTCATTTATTGTTCCATCCATCTCTTCTAATGTTTTACCAAGAATCATTATAGTTGCCATCTTTGCTAATTCCGATGGTTGGAAAGATAGCGGTCCAAGTCTTATCCATCCTCTCGCTCCATTTATATCAGTACCTATAAACATTGTAACTATTAATAAAAATATTGATCCCCAATAAAAAAGAGGTGTATATGACTTTAATAATGTATAATCTATTGCAACAACAAAATATAAAGCCACTAGACAAACTACAAACCAAATTGATTGTCTTATTAAAAATAACTTCCCATACTCAGCTGCACTAGCTAGGTAAATATTTATTATTCCAAAAATCATCAAGGCTATAATGGAAAATAAAATTACTTTATCTATTTCCTTTAATTTTTTAAAATCCAATTTAAATTTTGATAACATATTTCACCTCCATATATTGACTTAAGATTTATTATATCTAAAAAACATTTTTTTCTCCATAATAATTTAATTAAATAATTAAAATTTAAGAAATTATTAATTGTATATATTAAATATTCAATATATACGGAAATATTTAAAATAAAATACGACATGTGCCTTATTAAATATAAGTCTCATGCCGTATAAAAATCTTTTTTCTAATAATTAGTAATATATTGCATAAACAACTTCCTATTATCAATTTTTATAATTTCTGTTATAATCAAATCTATTACTATTTTATATTTTTTATTGGTATATTAGCTACTAAAGCTGGATTATTTCTTTCAACGTTTTCTGGCTTACTTACAGCTATCTCAACATCGTCAGCATCTATTTCTATATATTTAGATATTACTTCTAATATTTCTATTCTTATTTTTTCTAGGGTTTCGTGAGGTAAATCACCTCTATCATGTATCAATATTAATTTTAATCTATCTTTTGCTACCTCTTTAGGTGTTGGTTTATTTGAAAACTTTTTAAAAAATTCCACCTCTCATAACCCCCTTTTAACGTTTAAATAACTTCTTTAATGATGCGAAGAATCCATCTCCCCCTGTTTTCAAATCTAAAAGAGGAACTTCTTCACCATTTATTCTTCTTGCTATATTTCTAAAAGCTTGTCCCGATATTGACTTTTCATCAAGAACTATTGGTTCACCTTTATTAGTTGATACTGTTATGTTTTTATCATCAGGAACTACTCCTAAAAGTTCTATTGATAATGTTTCTATTATATCAGGAACATCTAGCATGTCTCCTCTTTGAGTCATTTCATAATTTAGTCTGTTTATTATTACTGCATGGTCATCCAACCCTTTTGCATCTAACTTTCCAATAACTCTATCAGCATCTCTTACGGATGTTATCTCAGGATTTACTACAACTACCGCTCGGTCTGCACCGACAACTGAATTTTCAAATCCTTGCTCTATTCCAGCTGGACAATCTATTAAAACATAATCAAAATCTTCCTTTAACTCATTAATTAGTTTTAACATATCTTGTGGTCTTATATCATCCTTATCCTTAGTTTGAGCTGTTGGTAATAAGCATAAGTTTTGATATCTTTTATCTTTTATTAAAGCTTGTTTAAGTCTACATCTATTTTCTATAACATCTGTTATTGTATAAACTATTCTATTTTCAAGTCCCATTAAAACATCTAAATTTCTAAGACCTGTATCACCATCTACAACCACAACTCTTTTATTTAGTGCAGCTAAAGCAGTTCCAATATTGGCTGTAGTTGTCGTTTTTCCAACTCCACCCTTACCTGATGTAATAACTATAGAAATTCCCATTTTTTCTCCCTCCAACACTATATATATTTCTTTGGTAAATATGGTTCTACCACAATAATATTATCTTTAATCTTTGCTAATTCTGGATATGATGGTTTTATTCCATCATCTGGTGCTATAGTAACTATATCTGCTATTTGAAGTATTTCTGGTTGAAGATTAAATGCCGAAATTACGGCTTTTTTATTGCCGCCTACACCTGCATGTACTTGACCTTTAATTGTACCTAATACAACTATATTTCCACCTGCATAAACTTCAGCTCCATTATTAATATCACCAATTATAACAATATTTCCGTAGTATTTTACTAATTGTCCACCTCTTATTGTTTTCTTTATAAATTTAGTTTTTCCTTCATATACTCCATTAAAAATTTTATTTTCTTTTTGATCTGTTTGTTTTATTTCTTCAAAGGTACAATCTTTTATTTGTATATCTTCAAATAAAATACCTCTCAATTTCAAGATATCATTTTCACTTAAACTTTTTAAATTTGTTATTATTTTAATAGATGAACCTTTGTAAAAGCCCTTTCCTATTGTTAGTTTCTTTAATAAAGCTTCTATCATATCATCAAAATTAAAAAATCTATCTATATCAATTGTTGCATTGATACCTTCCTTTGTACCTTTTATTTGAATTCTATCATCGTTCATTGGCCACCCTCCACCAATAATTAAGGTTTCCATAATTATAAATTTGAATTATCTATTCTATAATTATACAATTACATTATAGCATTTAACAACAATAATTTACATGATTTATAGTAAAATAAAAAAAACCATGTAAAAACATGGTTTTTATTGGTTATTTGTATTTGTATTTAATATATTATTTGCATCTGTTACATTATTTTCTAGTTTTATACTATCATCTTTGTTATCTTTAAGTGGTGACTCTAAAACATATTTTCTAAATGACTCTGATTTAGAAGCATATGAAGGATCAATTTTTAATAACTCTTCCTTAAAGAAAGCTTCATATATAGCTTTATGAATTGTTGCCCCTTCACTACCTCTCTTACCATCATAAATAGTAGAAAATATAGCTATTTGTGGATTATCCAATGGTGCCATACTTATATAATTACCATATGCTAATCTACCTTGAATAGTATATTGTTCATCTGTACTAAAGTCAGCTGTACCTGTTTTTCCTCCAACCTTAATTGGGAAATTATTAAAACTTAGGTAAGCCGTTCCGTTACTTGCACTAGTGTTAACTCTATACATACCATCTTTTATAGCATTTAGATAATTTTCTGGTATATCTAATTTATCAACAACCTCGGGTTTGTATTCTTTTATAACTTCTCCTGTTGGTGATGTTATCTTATCTACAAGAGTAACTTTATATCTTGTTCCCCCACTTGCTAAAGTTGCAACATAATTTGCAATTTGTACTGGAGTAAAGTTATTTAGTCCCTGCCCAATAGCACTTGATATTATTTGTCCTGGAGTTTTTATTTGTATAGATATATTATTAATAATATAAAATGCTATTGCATCTGATATGACTCCAGCTTCTTCATCTATATCTACAGATCTTTTCTTTGAAGATTCTTCAACTGCATTTTTATATTGTGGAGATATTTCCATTATTTTTTTAATATATGGCACTAAACTTTCTGCAAATTTTGTATTATCATATATTTCTTCTTCAGTACCTACTTTAGATAATGCATCTTTCATTTGATCCTTAAGAGCAGTTTTGGCTTCTTTTACTTCATCTGAATCATTTTCATTATCTTCTATATCAAATGGTGCAAATGAATATGAGTAGTAATTTCCAGCCTTTAATGCATCTACTATTTCATACATCGGTGTACGAAGTATTTGTTTTTTCCAATAATTAAAATAATATACTTGCCCAAAGTTTTCTTGTATTTGAATTCCTGTTAACGGATTATCAGCTTGCGGTGAATTTGGATCTATCCCAAGTCCAAATTTCCATGCATATTTCGCTAAGGTATCTAAAGCCTTAATATCTCCGCCATTTTGTTTATATAATCTATATCCTAATTCATAGAAATAAAAGTTTGATGATACTTGTAAGGCTTTTCTTAAATCTGTTGCTCCATTAGCAACACCTTCAAAGTTTTTTAGTATCATTCCAGGTAAATCATCCTTTTGCCATGTACCACTAGTATCACTCATAGAGTCATATTCACTAACCACCCCTTCCATTAACCCAGCTACAGCAGTAAGTGGCTTAAATGTCGATCCCGGTGGCAATAATCCTTGAGTTGCATAATTAAAGAAACTTTTTGGATACACATCTATTCCATCAGTCCTTTTCCCCGTGTTCTCATCTATTGGAAATAACTTATCAATTTCTCCAGTTGCTCCAGTTCTTTGCATATATTCCTTAGCAAAACTCTCTATATCAGGATTAAAATATTGTTTTGATAAATCTTCCGTCAACATTCCTGGTATAGAAAAGATATTTGGATCATATCCAGGATAACTAACCATTGCAATTACCCTTCCAGTATTAACTTCTATCGCTACCACTGCCCCTCTAGTTGCATTTGGCGCAATTCCTTTAATACGCTCCATAGTATCTTTAAGTGCCTGTTCTGCTGCATATTGAACATTTTTATTTATTGTTAAATGAATATTATTTCCTGGGTATGAATCAAGCTTAAATAACTCTTCAGTTACTCTTCCCTTAGAATTTACCTTAACAGTTGTACCTCCCTTTGTTCCTCTTAATTGATCTTCAAAGGCTGATTCTATTCCAGCTACACCAATTAAATCGGAAGATACATCATATCCTCTTAATTGATAATTTGTTTCTTTTGAAGAATCTATTGATGATAAATATCCTAAACTTCCTGATGCTAAACTATTGTATGGATAATATCTAATAGGCTCTATACTTACATCTATACCTGCTAAGTCATTCAATTTTTGATAAACTATAAATGCTGTTTCTTCCTTTATATTTGAAGCAATTGTTACTGCTCTATAACCCTTAAAGCTCTGCATTTTTACAGCATCTTTTACAACTATATAATTTCTTATTTCATTAATAGAATATTTAGCTAAAAGCTCATCTAATATTTCTTTTCCAGAAATCTTCTTGTAAGCTTCCATCTTATCATTATATACATCAACTCTTGCTTTATATTCTTTATCACTTTCTCCTTCTTCTTGAACTAAAGATGGATTTGTAAGCTCCTGTAAACTATAAACTTTAACTAGCTTGTAGAAAGTTTCTTCTGGTGATATCTTTAATAATTCACTATCTACCTTAGCTATCTCTTCATCGGTATAGTCTGACTCTTTATCTTTATAAAGTTGTTGCTCTATTTCTTCATTTAAACCTCTATCTCTTTTAAATCTAACTTCTACAATCTTTCTAGTATCTGCATCATCTGTCTTAAAATCAAAATAGAACTTTCCATTACTATCTATTTTTAATATTAATTCATCTTGAAATTTTTCACCATTTTCAGATAAAATTTTAAAAACTTTATCCATTGTTTCATAAAAATTTTCTTTTTCATCATTTGGTCTAGTATAAGTTAGTGTATATGTTTGAATATTAGTCGCTAAAACATTACCTTCACTATCATATATTTTTCCTCTTGGTGCCTTCTCAGATATAAATCTTGTAGAACTTATATCTGCTTTTTCTTTATAATCCTCATGCTTATAAACTTGGATATATACAAGTTTAACCATTATTGTAGTAAAGAGTAATATCATTATGGCATTTAATACAGTGTACCTTGAAATTTGCTTTTTCTTTTTCGGCTTATTTACTATCATTTAAACCTCCATGATCTATTTTTATATTCAATATCATAAAGCTTTAAAACAAAATCATACCCTAAAAACATTATTACAGCATTATACAAAGCAGTAAACATCCCCACTTGTATATTTATTGTTCTACCTGCAAGCTTAAATATTGTAAATATGGACAATACTTTTAATATGGATATAAATATAACTGATATTACAGGTATTAATTTCTTTTCCCTATATATGTTTTCTCCTATTACGGCTGCTAGTAAACATAAAAGCATATTTATTAAGGCATTTATCCCAAATATGTTATCAAAAAATACATCTTGCATTAGCCCTGCTATAACCCCAATAAATATTGCTTCCGATTTTCCATTTATTATTGAGTATGCTATTATAAAAATGAAAAGTAAACTTGGATAGGATCCTTTTATAGATAAAAAAGGCATAAGAGAATTATCAAATATTAAAAGTATTAGTGAAATTAAAATTAAAACCCATTTTTTCATATACTACCCTCTAATTATCATATTTTATTTCTCTTGTTTCCTTAGGAATAACTACAAAAAGCTCTTCTAACCTATTAAAATCAACAAAAGGTTTAACTATTGCCGTTTTCATTACCTTAATTTCATCTGTTTCAACAGATATAACTTCCCCAATTCTTACTTCCTTTGGATAAATTTGTCCAAGTCCTGATGTAACTATTACATCACCTTCTTTTATTGCCGAATCTATTGGTAAATTAGTAACTTTAGTCAAGTTATCATTACTATGAGTTATATATCCCTTTAATATTCCAGTTGTCTCTCTTGTACTATTTATCATTACAGAAACTGCTATGTTTTCATTTAATAAACTTTGAACTATTGCCCAGTTGGAGCCTGTACTAGCTATTTGTCCAACAAGCCCTTTATTGGAAATAATAACCATACCCTTCTTTAGTCCATTATTCTCGCCTTTATCTATAATATATCCATTGGAAAAACTTTCACCACTATAGCCTATTATTTCACATCCTAAATAATCATAATTATTTTTTGAATCTTTAAAATTTAAAACTTCCCTTAACCTATCATTTTCTTCCTTTAATTTATCATACTCTAATAGCTTATTTTCTAATTCTATATTTTTTTTAGTTAAATCATTATTCTCTTCTTTAACCTTTGAAAAATTTAAAAAGAAATCTAAAGTTCCCTTTATTTTATCATTTATAGTATATACCACTTTTTGCAGAGGGTTAACAGCACTACCAAAACCACTTGAAACAATATTTTTTTGTTCACTATTAATTGTATAAATAATTATGCCTAAAAAGGCAACTGACAGCACTATTATAGTAACTGCCAGTTTATTCTTTAGAAGCTTCATTATTGACCTCTTTGACTTTTACTTAATTCATCAAAGTTATCTAATGCCTTACCCGCTCCTAAAACAACACAATCAAGAGGTGATTCTGCTATATGAACAGGCATATTTGTTTCGTGGTTAATTAACATATCCAATCCTCTTAATAGAGCTCCTCCACCAGCTAACATTATTCCTTTTTCCATTATATCCGCTGCAAGTTCAGGTGGTGTCTTTTCTAGAGTTGTCTTTATTGATTCTATAATTGCATATACAGGTTCCTTTAATGCATCTCTAATTTGAGTATCTGTAACTACCACTGTCTTTGGTAATCCTGTAATCATATCTCTTCCCTTGATATCCATGTTAATTTCTTCTTCATCTGTTTTATATGCTGATCCAAGTTCCATTTTAACTTGTTCTGCTGTTCTTTCACCTATCATTAGGTTAAATTCTTTCTTTATATAAGCTATTATTGCTTGGTCTAATTCATCACCAGCTACTCTTAATGACTTACTAGTTACTATTCCCCCTAAAGAAATTATAGCAACTTCTGTTGTTCCTCCACCAATATCAACTATCATACTTCCTGTTGGTTCTCCAACTGGAAGTCCTGCTCCTATTGCTGCTGCCATAGGTTCTTCCATTAGTACAACATCTCTCGCTCCTGCAAATTTAGCTGCTTCTTCTATTGCTCTTCTTTCAACTTCTGTTACCCCTGATGGATAGCAAACTATAATTCTTGGACTAGTAAAGGCACTTTTGCTAGTTACCTTTTCTATTAATTTTTTTAACATTGTTTGTGCTATGTCAAAGTCGGCTATAACCCCATCTTTTAATGGTCTAATAGCTACTATATTTCCTGGCGTTCTTCCTATCATTAACTTAGCTTCAGCACCTACTGCTAAAGGTCTTCTTGTAGCACTATTTATAGCAACTACTGAAGGTTCACTTAAAACTATACCTTTCCCCTTAACAAAAACAAGCGTATTTGCTGTTCCTAAATCTATTCCCATATCCTTATTACTACTGAAAAATCCCATATGAATTCCCCTTTCGCTTATATTATTCCTTTTTCTTTTAAACTTACAAATTTATATTTTCCAATTATTAAGTGATCTAGTAAATCAATGCCCATTATCTTGCTACACTCTTTTAATCTTATAGTAATATTAATATCTTCTTTACTAGGTGTAGGATCTCCTGATGGATGATTATGACAAATAATTATACTTGAACTACTTTTTTTAAGAGCTTCTTTAAATATCTCTCTTGGATGTACTATAGATGTATTTAGGCTCCCCTTAAACACATCTTTAATACCTATAACATTATTCTTTGTATCTAACATTATCACTTTTAATATTTCTTGCTTTAAACCAACCATTTCATTCATTAAAAGCTTTGATATATCACTTGGTGAAGATATACTTATATTTTTCTTTAAAAGATTTAATGAACTAATTCTTTTAAAGAGCTCACCTATAGCTAGTATTTGACTTGCTTTTATGCTTTTGATTCCTTTTATATTAGTAATTTCATTAATATCTGTTTCTAATAAACCACTAAGTCCATCAAATTCAGAAAGTATTCTTGTACTTAATGAAATAACATTTTCGCCTCTTGTTCCTGTTCTTAGGATTACAGCAAGAAGTTCTGCATTACTTAATACTTCTGGCCCATTAAGCAATAGTTTTTCTATAGGCCTTTCTTCTTTTGGTATATCAATAACTTTTATACTATTATTCATCTATATAATTACTCCTCAAAATAATACTATTCTTATTATTAAATATACCCTAAATTATTATTCTTTAACCTTATTAAGCATTTTATTTAAAAGATTTAATGGTAGTCCTACTACATTGTAATAACACCCATTTATACTTTCTATAAATACACCACCGTACCCCTGAATTCCATAAGCTCCTGCTTTATCAAAAGGTTCTCCAGTTCTTATGTATTCCTTTATTTCATCATCACTTAAAGTTGAAAATTTAACCTCTGTATAAAGAGATTTCTGTTCTATTTTATTGTTATACATATTTATAATCACGATTCCAGAATATACTCTATGAGTTCTTCCACTAAGTAATTTTAACATATTATATGCATCTTCTTCATTGGTAGGCTTTCCTAATATTTTATTTTCTAAAACAACTATAGTATCTCCTGCAATTATTATTGCATCTTCTTTTAGGCTCTCTTTAACACCAAGAGCCTTTCCCTTGGCTAATGTAATCACATATTCATCTACATTGTTTTTAAATAAAACCTTATGTTCATCAAAGTCACTTATTATTATGTCAAATTCATCTATTATTCTATGTAATAATTCTTGTCGTCTTTCTGATCCTGACGCTAAAACATATTTCAAACCTATCACATCCTATTTTTATACATATTTTATAGTATTAACAAAAGGTGATGTTTTAAACTCTAAATCTTTAAATGCTTAAACTAACAAAGAATGGATATAAAGACAAAGCCCTTTATTCCTATCTTATATCTTATATAGTTTATCATTATATAAGACTTCAAACAAGTGGCTTTGTCTTTCTTTGTTTAATTTTTATTTATTTTTAATAGTTTTGTAATTTTTATCCATAACCGCTTTTTATCCTTGTACTTTACTTAATATTGAATAAATATACTCTACTTCTGATACTGTATTTTCTCTAGTAATTAATTCTGGTAACGCCTCTATATGAGCTTTATACTCTTTTAATATATCTACACCTTTACCTTCACTAACTTCTTTTAGTTCTTTTGTCCAAACCTTAAAATCTTTTGTATTTATTTCTTTAACGTCTTCATCATTTGCAGTATTTATTATTTGTAAATACCCCTCTGTTATTGCTGCAATTTGCCCCTGAACTTCATCATTCTGATTTAATACCATACTTATTTTGGCATTTTCTACTCCTTTTGATTTTAGTTTCTCTGTTACTTCTGCTAACTTATCTTCACTTGTTACACCTGCTAATACTCTGAACTTTCCAGTCTCATCCTTTGCAATAAAGGAATTAAAATCATTCCCTATCTTAGCTAATACCTGTTTAGCATTATCTTCTTTGGAAAAATATCCGCATTGTATAAAAGAAAATTTTTGTTCTTTAACTTGTTGTTCATTATTCTGTGTATTATTATTCTGAGTATTGTTATTTGTGTTTATTACTGGTTGCAATCCATTGCTATTTATAATAGGCATAACCTTTAGCACTACCCATCCCCCAATTAAACCTATAATTATAGCAGCAAGAGTTGTCATAACTAATGAAGTCATAAACTTAGCTCCATCATTTTTCTTTTTGTAATGATATTTTGTGTACTTCACTTTATCATCCCCCTTTTGACAATTAACAATTTACGATTAATAATTAATTTTTAGTTTAATTACATTTTGTATATTAGATATATATTCTAATATTTTTGATAATATTCATTATGTAAAATTATTTTTTAAATTGTGAATTGTGTGCTGTAAACTAAATAAAAATAGTTAGACCACGAAATAATGGTCTAACTATTTTTATTTATATTTATATTTATATATTTATTTAATTATTCATAAATTTTATTTTAATTCTTTAAGTACTTCTAATAAATAATCCCAAACATTTTTTACTGATGTTATACTCATATGTTCTTGCGGAGTATGAACATCATATAAATTTGGACCAAAGCTAATCATATCTAGCTTTCCTAATTTTTCATTAAATAATCCACATTCAACCCCTGCATGTATTGCTACTATTTTCGCATCTTTTCCATACATTCTTTTATACACATCTTGGCAAATTCCTCTTACTTTTGATTCACTATCATATTGCCATTCTGGATATCCTGCAGTAGTTTCAAATTCTGCTCCAATGAGCTCTGCTATAGTCTTACTTCTTAAAACTATTTCATCTTTTAAAGATGAAACTGAACTTCTTATTGCACTATCAAATTCAACCTTAGTTCCATTAGTAGTAACAACTCCTAAGTTTGTTGAACTTTCTACTAAGTCTTTTATTTCTACACTATTTGTGTTTATTCCATTTGGTATTAAATATAATAAATTAACAGTCTTTTCAGTACAATTCTTGCTAAATACTTTTTCTACCTTTTCAGTATTTTCTAAAATACTAATGTTTATTCCTGGATCTTGTGTTTTTAACTCGTTTAATAAAATAGTATTCCATTGATTTATTAACTCTTTAGCTTCTTCTAAATTATTATTCTTCAATGCTATAACTGCATCAGCTTCTCTTGGAATAGCGTTATTTTTAGATCCACCATTTATTGAAACTAATCTATAATCTAAATTTAATAAAGACTTTAAAATCCTACCCATTATTTTATTAGAATTTCCTCTTTCTTTATTGATCTCCATTCCAGAATGGCCACCCTTTAATCCTCTTACTTCTATATGTAAAGAATTATTGTAATCTCCTGCTTCCTCTAAATCTGCATTTAACACATGCTTGCTTCTTACTCCACCTGCACAACTTACTAATAGGTGTCCTTCTTCTTCATTGTCTAGGTTCAATAATATCTTTCCACTTATGTGTTCTTTAGATATAGCCATTGCTCCTGACATACCAGTTTCTTCGTCTGTAGTTATTAAAACTTCAATTGGTGGATGTGGTATATCTGTTGATTCTAGTATAGCTAAAGCATATGCCACTGCAATTCCATTATCTGATCCTAAAGTAGTATCTGTTGCATAAACCATATCATCAATTACTCTTAATTTTAAAGGATCTTTTTCAAAATCATGATTAGTTCCTTTATTTTTTTCACAAACCATATCCATATGACCTTGAAGTATTACAGTATCAGAACTTTCATACCCCTTTGTTCCAGACTTCTTTATAATAACATTTAATGCATTATCTTGAATTACTTCTAAATTTAACTTTTTAGCTACACTTACCAAATAATCACTTATAGCCTTTTCATTTCCTGATCCTCTTGGTATTTGTGATATCTCTTCAAAATATTTAAAAACATTTTTTGGTTCTAAATTTTGTAAAATATTCATGTTTTTTTCTCCCTTCTTAGTAAATTATGTTAGAATTAATATATAGTTTTAGTATATCATAGTATATATGATACTTAAATTCTATTTTTTTATTATAAATATTCTAAATATTCTTTATATTTAACTATTTTTAATTTAAGTGTGAGGTGATTTTTATGCAAAAAACAAAAATGATTTTTACAATTGGACCTGCTAGTGATAACGAAGAAATTCTAAGAAAATTTATAGAAATAGGGATGAGTGCAGCTAGATTAAATTTTTCACATGGCACTCACGAAACTCATAAACAAAAAATAGATCTTATAAAAAAGGTTAGGGAAGATTTAAAATCTCCTACTGCTATTATTTTAGATATTAAAGGTCCAAAGATTAGAACACATAACTTTGTAAATGATGGTGTTCTTCTAACTGAAGGTCAAAAGTTTACTTTTATTTGTGGTAATGAAATACTGGGTGATAATGAAAAATGTTCTATATCCTATACTGACTTATACAAAGATGTCAAAATCGGTGGAGAAATTTTAGTTGATGATGGTTTATTAAGATTCAAAATAGAAAATGTAACAGGAAATGAAATTAATTGTATAGTTACAGTGGGTGGAACTATTAAAAACCATAAAGGTGTTAATGTTCCTAATGTTAAAATAAACCTACCTTCCATAACCGAAAAGGATAAAGAAGATTTAATTTTTGGATGTGAAAATAAAGTAGACTTTGTTGCTGCTTCTTTTATAAGAAAAGCTTCTGATATAGATGATGTAAGAAAGGTTTTAAAGGAACATAATGGTGAATATATCCAAATTATTGCTAAAATAGAAAATCAAGAAGGTGTAGATAACATAGATTCTATAATAGAAGCTTCAGATGGAATTATGGTTGCTAGAGGTGATATGGGTGTTGAAATTCCTATTGAAAAAGTACCTATCATACAAAAAAATATAATAAGAAAATGTAATGAAGCTGGTAAAATAGTTATAACTGCAACTCAAATGCTTGACTCTATGATAAGAAATTCTCTTCCTACAAGAGCTGAGGCTTGCGATATATGTAATGCAATCTTTGATGGAACTGATGCTATTATGTTAAGTGGAGAAAGTGCAAGTGGAAATTATCCAATAGAAGCTGCTATAACCATGTCTAAGATAGCAATAGAAACTGAAGAAAACTTAGACTACAATTACTTAAACAAGCGATTAAAAGAACCTTCATTGACTTCTTTCTCTGAAGCTATTAGTTATTCAGCTTGTAGAAGTTCAAACCTCTTACATGCAAAAGCAGTTGTTGCTGCTACTAATAGTGGTGCAACAGCTAAGCTTATATCAAAATATAGACCTAAATGCCCAATTATTGCTATAACTCCTTATGATGAAGTTAGAAGAGGCTTGAATCTTAATTTTGGAATTTTCCCTACTAAATGTGATGTATTTACTACTACCGATGAAATACTATCTGAAGCTAAAAAAGTTGCTACTAACCTTTCCTTTGCAAAACAAGGCGATGATATAATAGTTGCTGCTGGAATGCCAAGTGCTGAAATAGGTGGAACTAATATGCTTAAGATTGAAAAAATCTGATAACAATTGTTATATTTTGCGAAGCAAAATTTCTAGTTCATAGTTCACAAGGCACAGTTCACAGTTGTTTTCATTTTATAAGTAACAGGGAACAGGTATCAAGTACTAAATGTAAACTATAGATTTATTTTGCGAAGCAAGCTTCTTAGGTAAAAAGTAACAGGTATCAGGGAACAGGGAACAAGCTCAATTATAGTCTTCTACACTTAACTAAGTTTTTAATTTCCCTCACCAATTATTTTTTATCAATAACTTAATTCATTATTAATTTAAATTCTTAATATAAGTTGGCGAAGGTAAATAGAATATGTGAAATAAGCATATAGCGAGAATTTAGAAGTACTTGGTGAAGGAAGAACTACTATGCCTTAGTGTTGTTGGTTTGTCTGAGGGCAGCGAGTTTAACCAAAACTCTTGGCATAGTAGTTCTCCAAGCCTAGCACTTCTTTGCGTAGATATTTAGCTTATGAAACATATCTATTTATCGTAGCCTTTATATTTGCAATTTATATCTTTTATTAATTAAAAAGTCCTTTAAACAAGTCTCCTAATGAAACTCCTTCGTCTGAGTCATTATATTGCATATATTCCTTTGATCTTTCTTCTGCATCTTTTATTGTTAATGATACCTTTTTGTTAACTTTATCTACGTCTAAAACTTTTACCTTAACTATTTGTCCTACTTTAAGTACATCAGATGGTTTTGCTATGTTTTCTTCTGTTATTTCATTGATGTGAACTAGTCCTTCCACTCCTGGAAATAATTCTACAAATGCTCCAAACTTTAATAGATTAACTACTTTTCCTTCTAAAATATCTCCCACTTTTAAAGTAGAGCCATTTTCTTCCCAAGGATCTTTATCTATATCTTTTAATATTAAAGATACTCTTTCATTCTTAACATCTATTTCTCCAATGAATACTTCTACTTTATCCCCTACACTTACTATATCTTCTGCATTATAAACTCTTCCCCAAGATAAGTCACTTAAATGAATTAAACCTGTTATTCCCCCGATATCTACTATTGCTCCAGCTTTAATTATTTTTTTAACTATCCCACTTCTCTTTTCACCTGATTTTACAGATTTCCATAATTCTTTTTTCTTATCTTCATATATTACATCTTCCAGTACTCTTTTTGATGCAACTATCTTTCTAGCTTTAAAATCTAATTCTATAATTCTAATTTCTACTTCTTTTCCAACTAATGAGTTTAATTCTATTCTTTCTCTTGATGCCAATGAAGCTGGTATAAATATTCTTATGTTTCCATAATATGCTACTAAACCACCTTTAACTTCTTCTTTAACATATACAGTTATATTTTCTTCATTATTAAATGCATTTAGAATATCTTCCTTTTCTGTTATTTCTAAAGCTCTTGTTCTTGAAAGTTTAACATAACCTTCTCCATCGTTAGGTGATAAAACATATACTCTTATTTTATCTCCTTTACTTACAACTTCCCTTGGATCTTTATCCATGCTAGTTAAATCTTCTTTTAAAATCATTCCATCAAATGCATAATTGATGTTTACCATAACTTCTTTATCATTTACATCAATTACTTCTCCATCTAATATATCTCCAGTTCTTATTCTCTTAACATCAAAGTCCTTTAGTAAGTCCACCATTGTTTCCTCTATAATTTGATTAGTCATGTACTTCACTCCTTAAAAAATCTTGTATCATAAATTAATTTTAGAATAATATGTTATTGATTACAAGTCTTTAAATTCATTAATATTTTTATACTACTAAATATATCTTTGCAATAATATAAATTAAATATGCTATAATTAAATATATTATATAAATATATTTAATTTATATAAGTAGTATTTGTTAACCGTTATAACATTAATAATTATTATAAAATATGAGTAATTCTACGCTATACAGAGTAATATTTACCTCTTTTGCGATTTGCTATCAAAAATCCTATTATTTAGCTTTAAATTCATTTTGAGAAATTATATTTATTACTGTAATATATAAACATAATCTTTTCTTGGAGGTGAAACTTATAAAAAAGAATAACAAAAAAATAATAGTAACTTTATTTTTAACCTTTGTTTTTTTAACTTCTAGTTTTCTGATTGATACAATATCTATCTTTGATAATGTAACTCATGGTGAAATTACTGCATCTGCTAAGCCTAAAAGTTCTAGTGGATTTAAATCTAGTTCTGGATTTAAGTCAAGTTCTAAATCTAGTTCTAGTAGTTTTAAATCAAGTGGTGGGAAATCAAATGTATCTAAATCATCAAATTCTTTTAAAAGCGGCTCTTTTAGTAATAGTTCTAGCAGTTCATCAAACAGTTCAAAGTCCAGTAATTCATCAAACAGTTCAAAATCTAGTAGTAATAATAAAACAAGTACTTCAAGTTCAAGTTCCAACTCAAAATCTACATCAGGTTCATCTAGTGGCTACAAAAGCGGTTCCTTTAGCAATGTAGATAAAGGCAAGTCTGGAACATCAAAGAATTTTTCATCAGGTTCCTTTAATACCACTGATGAAAATAAAGATAATTCAACTGACACAACTAATAAAAATAAAACTACCCAAGATAAAGATTATAAAGACACAACAAATAGTTATGATGGTGGTTTTTCTTTTGGAGATATAGCTTATGGCTTATCTTCTATGAGAAATTTTGGTTTTAGTAGAGGGGGGTCTTCTTTCTCTTTAAGCTCTATACTAACCATTGCTATTATCTTCATAATTATAGTTTTTGTAGTAAAATCATATTTAAAAAATAGAAAATATTAGGAGGATACCAATTATGGGAATATTCACAAGAATGTCAAATATGTTAAAATCAAAAGTCAATTCAACATTGGATGAAATAGAAAATCCAATAGAATTATTAGATCAAAAAGTTAGAGATATGGAAAAGCAACTGAATTCAGCTAAATTAAATTCAGCTCAAATAATAGGTAATGCTCATGAAATTAAAAAGAAAATGGAATCAGCAGAATTAGAAGTAAAAGATTTCGAAGATAAGGTTAAATTAGCTTTATCTAAGAGTAATGAGGATTTAGCTAAAAGAGCTTTAGCTAAAAAAATAGAATCCGAAAAGAAATTTGCTAACTTAAAATCTAGTTATGAAGCTGCAAGAGAACAAGCTGACACTATTAAGAAAAACCTTGCTGCACTAGAAGCAGAAATTGAAAAGACAAGAAATTATAGAGATGAGGCTGCTGCAAGATATAGTAATGCTAAAGCATCTCAAAAAGTTAATGAAGTCCTTGCCAATGTTCAAACTAAATCAAACTCTATTGAAATTGATAGTATAGAAAGAAAAATCCAAAGACATGAATCTTTAGCTAAAGGTTTAGGAGAACTTAGAGATGTTGATACATTTGATAGTGAATTTGAAGCTTTAGATACTGTAGATCTTGATTTAGAACTTGAAAAATATAAGAATATTAATTAGGTGTATATATGTCAAATACTATAGAGTTTATAAATAAAGAAAAAGAAAGCATAGGAAAAGTTTATACCGATATAACTTATGCAATAAGTGAAATAAGCCCTTTTCTTGATGAAAGTTTTTTAAAGAAGCGAAAGTATTACTCTAAGCTTCCTGTATTAAAAGAATATATGGATATGTTAAATGATGAAGAATATGCTTCGAAAAATAAGAAGTTTTCCTTTTTTAAAAAGGATGATACAATATCAAACCTAAATAAATATAAACAAAGTAATTTAGAAGCTTTTAATCAATTTCAGAATTGTTCTAAATGCTCATGTTTAAATTGTATAAAAGAATGTAATTTTGAAAGTTGTAGTGGTTGCAGAGCAAATTCATATATTAAGAGTTGCGATAAAAGTAAGTTAAATGTCCGTTTCCACAGTAACTTTATTTTAGACTTAACTAACAATAATACTGGAAAGGCAAGTAAATACAAGGTTCTTGCTACATTAGAAAATTCTGATATTAGTAGATTATATATAGCACTAGAAAACATTTATGATTCTAATGATAAATTTATACTCTATTACTATCCTGGTATTTCGAGTGATGATTTTGGTGAGATAACAGATGAAGAAGAATTTAATTTAATTGTTGAAACTTATGAACAAGGTTGATTTTGCAAGGCAAAATATTTCAGTTCACAGTGCACAATTCACAGTTCACAGTTTTTGGAATAATGGAACAGATATCAAAAAACAAGGAACAGGTTATAAATTTAAAATTAAGAATGGATAATGCATAATTAAGGAAAAAAATTCTTAGGATTTTTGAAAAGATAAGCTCATCTACTTCAGTCAAGCTTAAGTAGATGAGCTTTCATACTAAGTTCAGTTATCGTTACACTAAACTTCACTAAGTATTCAATGCCTCGTACCAACTAAATTTAAGTTTTACGAAGTAAGACATTCTCAATTATTCATTATTCATTTAATAAATTGCTTATAGAAATACAAAATCTCTGATGAAATGATCAGTTATGAGAAAATATCAATGCCTAAATAGTTTATTTAAAAGTAGTCTAGTTTCAGGATTTATTATGATATTACTTTCATTTACAGGATTTATATTCAGTAAATAAATATATAAAAAAGAACTTCTCTTTGAAGTTCTTTTTGAATCTAAACAATTTATCTAGTAAATATTATTTCTTTCTCATTAGACATTTCTTCATTAAATTCATATCCGTCTAAATTAAATTTTTTAATTTCTTTAATTTCTTCTATTTCATTTTGAATAATGTATCTAGTCATCATTCCTCTTGCTCTTTTAGCATTTAGGGAAATTATCTTATATTTATCTCCTCTAAACTCTTTAAAAATAGGTGTTATGACGGTTACATCTTCTCTTTTAAGTAATCCTTCAATTGATTTAAAATATTCTTGAGATGCTAAATTTATTATAGTTTTATTTTTATGTTTTTTTATATCTTCCAGAATACCTTCTTCCAAAGAATTATCCCAAAACTCATATAAATTCTTAAATTTATTTACAGGTAATTTTATTCCCATCTCTAATCTATATTCATTAATACCATCTAAAGGTCTTAATATTCCATATAACCCTGATAAAATCCTCAAATGATCATTTGCATAAAAAAGTTCTGAATGTGATAAACTTCCAACATCCATACCTCTATAAACATCACCTTTAAAGGCTAAGATTGCTTGTTTTGATGTATCTAAATTAGTTGTCCATTTTTCGATTCTATCTTTATTTAGCGTGGCTAATTTTGTGCTTATTTTCATAAGTTTTTCTAAA
The DNA here is from genome assembly GCA_027686065.1 of Clostridiaceae bacterium AF10-41. Taxonomy (GTDB): domain Bacteria; phylum Bacillota; class Clostridia; order Clostridiales; family Clostridiaceae; genus Clostridium. The sequence goes on along the minus strand of JAQCTH010000001.1, from coordinate 29,910 downwards.
GAATAGCTATCATAATTTTTAAGTTCCTTATTTATTATCTTTGACTTTGTCAAAAATCTTGGTTCACTCATTGGTAAGTTATTATCTTTCTTTTTAAAATCTAAAGTCTTTGCAGGAGAAATAACTATTATCATAACCAATCCCCCCTTCCTTTTTCTATTATACTATCTTTTTCTTTTTCATTTCGCCATAACAATAATTTATTATATCACTTCTTTTTATTATACCAATAAAAATGCCTTCATCATCTACTACTGGTACAAAATTTTGATTGGTTGAAAGAGAAATTAAGCTCTCTACATTTGAGTTTATTGATACACTTTTATGTTTTCTTTTTCTTGGAATATCAGTTACCTTAACATTTTCTGTATTCCTAAAGTTTAAATCTGGAGTACTTTTCAACTTCCAAAGTAAATCTCCTTCCGTTAATGTTCCTACATATCTACCTACTTTATCTATTAATGGAATAGCCGTATATCCATGGTGTTCCATTCTTTCTATCACTTGCCTCATTGTTGCATCTAAATATTCATATATAACTTCATTTTTTGGTGTTAAGAAAAATGCTATATTCATATTTTATCATTCTCCTATACTTAAATTTTAAAACTAAATCACATATATATTTTATCATATTTATAATGTAATTGTTTTAAATTTATAATTATTTAATACTTTATTAATCTATCATATATTTTTTTAATTTTATATCCATAATTTATATATTCTATTTCATCTATAATAGTAGAAATTTCATTATATACTTCTTCTCCACTAAAAGTCTTCTTAACTATTAATTCATTCATAACTTTGTTATTGCATTTAGGACACTTTCCCAGGGATATAAATCTCCATTTTACAGGAGTAAAATTATATTCAATATCTAAATCAATATTACACTTTGGACATTTTTCCTTAATCTTTTTTATATCTAGTTTATATTCCTCTAAATTTTTTATATCCATTGCAGGCATATTATAAATATCCTTAATAATATAGTTCTTCACTGCCCTTGAATTATATATTCTCTTAAATACTAATGAAGTGTACACTGCATCATTTAAAGCATCATGTAACTTATTACTATCAATTTTTATCTTTAATTCTTCTAATGCATTTTTTAAGCTTAATGATTTTTTCTTTGCTAAGATTTTAGTTGAGTATTCTTGTAAATCAAGATAGTTTTTAAGCCATTTTAAATTATCGTAATTATGATACATTGCATTATTTATTATTTCGATAATATCATCTTTTGCCCATGAACAAATAATATCATCATCTTCTATCATCATGGCTAACCTTTCCATTCCTTCTTTAAAGGTAATTCCTTCTTGTATATCTTCTACTGTAATATTAGTAATATCAGATATTTTAGGATTTAATATAGGAATAGCAACAGGCTTAATATATGTCTTAAACTCTTCTAATGGTTTCATATAGTTATCTAACTTTATTGCGCCTATTTCTATTACTTCATTATCTAATTCTACATTCTTTAAACCTGGATATTCATCAAATATATTTGAATAATACTTATGTATTCCTTCTAAATTATTAAATTCTAAATCAATTATTATAAATGCCATTAGTGTACCTCTCAAAAATTTTATTCATAGGTATATTATGCCATTTTTATTAATGATTTTCACTATAATTTATAATTTTTAATATAAGAATTTCCTGAAAATCAAAAGAATGAAGAGCTGTCGTAAAGACAGCTCAACTTGCTTAAGTATTACTAAAGTCAATGCCAGCCAACTTCATTAAATGAACTGCATTTTGGGTTTTACTTTTACCACTTCTTAGTTTATAGTCAAATTTTATATTGTTTTTTTCATAGTATTCTTGAAAATTATAATTCTTTAACCATAATTTTGTTTTTTCTAGATCACATAATTCTAAATCATGGGTAGATACAAGTCCTAGAGCTTTATTATTAACTAATTGATTTATAAGGACCTTTGCTCCCTCATGCCTATCCTTTGAATTTGTACCTTTAAATATTTCATCTAATAAGAAAAATACCTTTTCACCTTTCTTTGCAGCTTCAATTAATATTTTTATTCTTAATATTTCTGCATAAAAAGATGATATACTCTCTTCTAAATTATCTTTAGTTCTCATGCAGGTATATATACTAAAAATACCACAGGTAAAACTTTTACTGCAACTTGGGGCTCCTATATAGCTTAGTAATAAATTTAATCCTATGGTTCTTAAAAAAGTACTTTTCCCAGACATATTTGAACCGGTAATTAATGCAACTTTTTCATTTGATCTTAATGTAAAACTATTTACTACTGCTCTTTCTCCTAACATAGGATGACCTACATCTATTGCTTCTACTACATCTTCCTCAATTATTTTAGCATAACTCCAGCTTTCAAAATCAAATGAAAGATTACTTATACTTGATAGGGCCTCGAATTCTCCCATTATGTCAAGCCAATCCTTAAGCTTATCTCCATTTGTTTTTCTCCACTCCTCCAAGTTTCTTAAGATGAAAATATCTGAAAGTACGGTTATGTTTAATAGTAGATAATATGCATTAGATGAGCTATCCCCTAGCCAATCTACTAATTTTTTAAGTTCCTTCATTTCTTTAACACAATTTTTACTATTATTTTTTAGCTTAAGCTTTAGATCTTTTAAAAATATAGACTCAAACTTTTCATTATCTATTAATATTAACAGATTTGTATATGCTTCTATATCTTTTTTATGCTTATCAAATAACTTTATTATTGGTGTCAAGTCTTTTGTAAGTATTTTTACAACTAAATAATTAATCATAAACATTAAAACTAAATAACTTATTGGTAATATATTCAAAACTACCAATACCATTGACATCATAGTAATTACTATAAATAAATATGGAATTATTTTAAATAATGGTTTTATTTCATTTTTACTTTTTGCCCATTTTAAAAGTTCATCAATATCTTTTGTTCCACTTTTTTTAAGTGTAGATTTAACTTCTAGGCTTTGTCTCCATTCTACTTTACTTCCTAACTCTCTAATTGCATCTTGTTTATTTAATATTTCATTTCTAGTTGGAATACCTTCTAAAGTTAACATTTTAAACAATTTACTTCTTCCAAATTTTGTTTTAGTTGAATTAATCATTTGAAAAAGAGAATTTCTTCCAAATATATCTAAATCACTAACAAATGGGTGCTCATCTTTTAAAAATTCTTCTCCATTATCTTCATTCTCCTTAAATTCACCTTTTATTCTAGCTATTCCTTTTTTATTTATATTTACATAAACTTCATGTTCCTTTTTCTCATTTATCTTCTTGTTATGATAATAAGCTGTTATGATAAATATAATGAAAAGTAAAATTAAAGATATAATTAAGGAAATAATATTTTCTTTTTTATAAAAATAACACGATAGTATTATAGCTAACCCAACTATAAGTAATCTTAATATAGCTAATTTAGATATAATATAATTTAATTTTTCTATATCAGCTTTATATTTTAATATTTTTTCTTCATAAAAACTTAATGCCTTGTTCAATTTCATACCACCTTTCATCATTATTTTATCACAAAAAGCTAAACCTTCTCATTAATTCTTAAGTAAAAAAAGGCCCTATGGCCTTTTTTTACTTAAGTGAATTATAAATAGTTTCTAAATTATATTTCATTCCTTCTAAATATGATTTATTATCTTCTTTTGTTTCTAAGCTATATATCTTTTCTACCTTAGCTCCTACTTCCTTTGCTAAAGTTTCTGATTCCTTTATACTTGCTGCAGACTCACTAAATACAACTTTAACATTATTTTCTTTACAATAATTTATTAAATTTTCTAATTTTTTAGGAGTTAATTCCCCTTCCCCAAAAACATCTGCTATACTCTTTTGAGTTAATCCAAAATCCCTACATAAGTACGCAAAGGCTGCATGTCCAGTTATAAAATCTTTATTATCAATTTCCTTAAATTTAGTTTCATATTCAGCTTTTAAACTAACGAATTCTTTCTTTAAAGCTTCGTAGTTTTCTTCATAATAATCTTTATTTTCAGGATTTACTTCTGATAATGCATTTTTTATGTTCTCAGCTTCTTTTATTGCATTGTCTAAGCTTAACCATACATGAGGATCATTTCCACTATGTTCATGTCCATGATCATCTTCTTCTCCATGCTCATCTTCATGATGTTCATCTTCTTCTAAAATTTCAATAGCTTCTATCCCTTTGCTTGCCTCAACAACCTTAATATCTTTATTCTCAATTGTTTTTAAAACAGAATCTATCCATTCTTCCATTCCTAATCCATTGTATATGAAAATATTTGTGTTTATTAAATTATTTAAATCTTTTGGTTTTGGATCAAAACTATGTGCATCACTACCATCTGGTATTATTGAGAATACCTCTACTTTGTCTCCACCTATAGCTTCAGTAAAATCTTTTAAAGGACTAATAGTAACTCCTACTCTTAGTTTTTCCGAGTTATTCTCATTACTTTTTTTAGTACAGCCTGAAAAGGAAAGCATTATTCCCACTACTAAAGCTAAAATCAATAAATTTTTCTTCATTCATCCACCTCTTTTGCAAATGATTTGCATTATTTACTGATATAATTTTATCTCCATATACTATTATTGTCAAGACTATAGATAAATATAATTAATTTTTATATTTTTCTTCTTAGCTATATTACCCTCTCTTAATTGACATGTAAATATCAATAACTGCTTAAATTTGCACATTAAAAGTGTATCTATTGCCCTTTCAGTTCTCTTATCATCATATTGTACAAAGGCATCATCCAATATAAGTGGAAAAGATATGTCTTTATATATCATATTTATAAAAGCTAGTCTTAAAGATAAATATAACTGATCATTAGCTCCATTACTCAGCATAGCTCCTGGTAACACCTCTACCCCATTTCTAATTTTCATTTCATAGGAATCTGAAACCATCACATTATCATAACTGTCCCCTGTTAATTTATTGAAATATTCTATAACGCTTGAATTTAAAATACTACCGAAGTTACCTCTAACCTCTCTTATTGCTTCATTCATCTTTTGTATAGCTAATTCAGTAGCTTTAAGTCTTAATTCCAATTTACTAATCTTTTCTTGTACTTCTTCTATTTCCTCTTCAATTTGAGATATAGCTCTTTTACCTATAAACCTATTATTAATATCATTTTCCACATCTTTTATATTTTTCTCAACTTCAATTAATTCATTTGATTTTATTGTAACTTGATTATCTATTTCATCTTCTGAAGAATAACTATAATTTATATTTTCATTTATAATATCTTTTAATTCTTCTTTTATAGCATTAATATCTTTATCCTTAGTCAATGCTTTATATGTTTCCTCTATACTCTCTAAACTTCTTAGTACATCATCTCTTTGTTTAATTTTTTGTTTTATTTCTAATAGTTTTTCTTCTAAATTATACAAATTCATATCTTCTAAACCTATGAATTCTAGCTTTTCTCTTATTCTTTTTTCTCTTATACTAAGCTCTTGTTCTAACTTATTAATTGACTCTTGTTCTTTTTCTATGTCTATCTTTATTGATAATATCTCATTGCTTACTAAGTCATATTTAGATAACATTAACATAACTTCATTTGTATCATTTGTTTTAGCTAAATTCAAAATATCTCTTATATAGTCTTCATTCTTTTTATAATTGTCTTTTACATTTTTTATATTAAGTAAGTAAACCTGATTTTCTTTTTCTGATATTTTTATATTTTGCTTTTCTTCATATAATACAAATTCATCAAAAAGTTTTAATTTTCTAATAAAATCCTCGTATGAAGTTGACCCTATAATTTTAGTAAACTTAAATATTTCCTTTTCTATTTGCTTTATTTCATCTTCTAGCTTTTTTATACCTTGTGCACTATCATTAATTTCACTGCCTTTTTTAATTTTATATTTTATAGTGAAAGATGTGTACATTAATACTCCTAATATCAATGCTAGTATTATTGCTACAATTAATGATGAAACCGAATTTCCTTTTAATAATATTATTGATATCAAAAGTATTGCAATAACCATAGAAAATATATTTATTAATTTATAGATCTTTTTCATTTTATTATCTGTATTCTTTATATTGATATCATTAGGACCATGTTCTAATTTAAATTTAATTTCTTTCAGTTTATCTTCATATTTTTCTAATAGTTTTGCAATTTCTTCTCTTCTTCCTTTAAAATTTATTGCACTTCCTATTAATGATTGTTTTTTCTCTATTTCTTTCTTTATTAAATTTATATCATTTATGAAATTTTCGTAATTACTTATTTTTTCTTCTAAATTTTCTTTTTCCATAACAGCTTTTATAAATTTATTTTTTTCATCATTAGTTAGATTTTCTATAAAAATTATTTCTTCAAATTCATTTCTTTTATTTTGATAAAGTACTTTACTGTTTGCTAATTTTTTTTCCTCATCTATCTTCATATCTAGCAAACTAAAATATAGTGAATTTTCATCTTTTATATCATTTAGTAAAACTTCATCTATTATTCCATTTCTTGAAGCTATACTTTCTTCTATATATCTTTCCTTCTTTTCTAGTTCTTCTTTTTTCTTTAAGTATTCAGTTATTTCTTCATATTCTTTCTGAAGCTTTATCTTCTTAATATATTTTTTGTATATATCTAAATTTTTTATTTCTTTTCTTAAAGATTTTCCGCTCTCTCTTAAATTTATTAACTTTTGTTCCTTTTCAAGATTATTCTTAGATAAATTATATCCTTCATATCTTTCTTCTATTAACAGGTTATATTTATTTCTAAGTAAATCTAATTGTCCATTTTTTCTTGTAGTAGTTATTGATTTTTTTATATCATCTAGTTTTTCTAAAGCTTTTTGGATTGATATATTTTCCTCTTCACTACCTAATAAATTTGCAGCTTTATCTATTATCTCTTCCTCTCTGTCCTTAGAAAAAGCTACTCCTAGCTGACTTATAAATAATGTTTTTATAAATGTTGAGGAATTTACATTAAAGAAATATTTCCCTGGCTCATCACTTGGGATATTTGTAATAAGTTCTCCTGTTTCTGCATCTAATATCTCTGAAGTATCTTCTTTCTTAGTTATTCCAAAACTTCTTCTTATTATATATTCTCTATCATTATTTGATACATAAAGCTCTCCTCTTATTTTTTCACCATCAATAGGCATAAACCTTATCCTATCATTATTTTTTATGTCCTTGCTTCTCTTGGAATTCATACCATATAACCAAATTCTCATGAAGTTCTGAATTGTACTTTTCCCTTTTTCATTTTCACCATATATTATATTTATTCCATCTTCTAACTCTAATATTTTATTCTTTAATCCAGCAAAAGAAATTATATGTATTTTACTTATAATCATTTAAATTCACTTCCTCATTAGACAGACATTGTATACCTATTTTTAAAGCCATTTTTATAATTTCATCATCTAATTCATTTTCTTCTAATAACTTTTTTGCGAAAACACCTTTAATTGAATAATCCTTTGATATTTTATCAAAGTCTAGCTTTACTCCTGTTTTATCAACTATTTTCACAAAATAGAAATACTCTTTAATCTTTTCAAAAATTATTTCCTCATTTAGTTTTATATATGAATCTATTTCTCCCCTTAAAATAATTTTATACAAATTATTTTTTCTTTCAGTTTCCTCTATTGAAGAAACTATTTTATCCTTTATCTCTTCATAACTAACTAAATTACTTATATCAACATCTATTACATAATAATTTCTCTTAGAAGTTTTAAGAAATTTAAGATTTACTGCACCCTTAAAAACTTCTCCAATTATTATTCCTTTATCCCCTAGTTCATCAAAGCCTCTTCCTTGTGGGCATCCTGCATAAGCATAACAAGTATTTCTTTCTCTTAATATACCACTATAATTATGTCTATGACCTATTGCTATATAATCCATATTGCTAGATTCTATATCCTTTAATGTTATTGGATTATAATCATTCCCGCCTTCATTGTTGGAAATATCTCCATGAATAGTCATTATATTTATATATTTATTATTAATATATATATTCTTTATAATACTCTTGTTAATATGATTAGAAGTAAATGCAGCTCCCCATATAACTACGCCTAAATCTTCTAAAGTTACACTTTCCATTGCTCCTTTAAAAATATGAACGTTATCTGGCCACTCTATCATCTTATAAAATGATTTTTCATTATATGGATCATGATTTCCTGGAGCTATAAATACTCGTATACTCCATATTCTTTCTAATTCACTTGTGATAAAAACTAAAGTTTTTTTATCAACAGTTAAATTATCAAAGATATCCCCAGTTAATAGCAAAATATCAACAGAATCTTCTATACATATGTTGATAATTTTACTAAATACTTCTAGTAATTCTTCTTTACTTATTAATGCTATATTTCTACTTAAATCCTTAAAAGGAGTATCAAAATGTAAATCTCCTGCTTGTAATATTTTAACTTTATTCATATTATCACCTTTATTTTTAAAATATAAACGAACTTTTGTTCTCATTTTATCATTTTTCTATTTTATATACAATATTAAAGTATTATAGAATAACAATAATATATTAATTTCTTTAAACTTATAGTTTTATTAATACTATATAATTAACAAAATAAACTCAAAAACAAGAAAAAAACTCCCAAAGGAGTTTTTTTGAATAAAATTATTTTTAGTAATTTAGAAAAAATTCTATTACTTTGTATTAACATTTATTTTTATTATATTTTAGCATTTTAATTTTAATTTGTTATATTTAATTCCCCAATTCCCATTGTAATATCAAATATATATTTATTTTCTCCTGATGTCTTTGCTCTAACATTAGAATTTCCAAGTCCAGATTCTGTTTTTATATTTACTGGTGCATCTGAAGGAATTTTTATATTTGCACTTCCCATTCCACCTTCAAATTTTAAATTTCCATTAATGTCTCCTAATGATATATTAACATCTCCAACTCCACCTTTAATATCTATTTCTCCAGTCCTTTCATTTGTATAAATGTTAACTGATCCAACTCCGCTTGATAAATCCAACTTATTAAAAGATATATTTTCTATTAATAGCTCTCCAACTCCACCTTTAATATCAATATCATTAACTTTCAAGTCTTTAATATTATATTCTCCAACTCCAAAAGAAAATTCTATATCCTTATTATAAGAATTAGGAATCTTTATCTCTAAATTGCTTGCATTATTAGTATTTATATTTACATTAAAAGCCTTTTTAGCCTTTTCAGTAATAACTAATTTATTAGAATTTTTACTTACTGTTACTCCTCTTGATAAGCTACCAAGAGTTCCTGATATTTCTATATCATTACCTTCATAATTTATTATAGTTACATTACTTACTTCTATTTCTATATCAATTTTATCTATTCCTTCTATTGATTCTGTTTTATTTATACTTTCCCCATTATAATTAACTGAATTACCTGAATTGTTATTTCTTCTACTTTCAACCCCAAACCTTATTCCACAACCAGTTAATAATGTAGCAGCTAAGAACACTGCTAAAATAATTTTAGAGATTTTTCTCATATTATTTCCCCCTTTAAATTATATCTAGTTTTCTGTCTAGATGATTTATGGATGTAATTACTAAAACCACTATCCACAATATCCATAATAACGATGATATTATATCTATTTCCATAAAAGATCCTATTTCAATATATACATATGGAAATAGTCTAGTTATAAGCCAATTAATCTTTGATACAAACCCTTGAATAATTCCTCCCCCTATTATAACTGTTAATATACATAATCCTATATTTTTAATGTATGATGAAAAAATTACTATAAAAGATGTAATTATTATATAAGCTATTGTAGTTCCATATGCTGTTGCTAACGCTGTTACTTTAATTGCATCAGCCATTGAATTTACTGTAAAACCTGTTATAACATATACAATAAGAGCTATACTTCCTTGTAATATAATAAATTCCATATATTTTGCAATCATAAATTCCCAGGATTTAATTGGTAAAGTAAATATTAGTTTACCTTTATCCTTTGATATTTGTGACGAAAATTTTATTAATGAAACTATAAAATTAACAACTAAAAATAAAGAAACAAATGCAATATTCATAACAGATATAAGTTCCGCTACAAATGGTATCCTTATGAAAGTTCCGCATGTCGCAAAAATTAATGCTAAAAGTGCTATTATATATAATATTTTACTTATTCCTGAATTGTATTTACCAAAATTATATTTTAAAATATTAAAAACATTCTTCATACTTCTCCTCCTAAAAATTATTCTGTGAATATCTTTCTATAAATTTCATCTATTGATGCTTTATATTTTTCTCTTAATTCTTCAGCATCTCCATATTCTATTATTGTTCCTTCTCCCAAAAAAGCTACCTCATCAAATATTCTCTCAAGTTCACCAATATAATGAGTTGTTATTATCATTGAACTTTCTTCACTTAAATTTTCTAATATAGCATCTAAAATCTTCTCTCTTGATACTGGGTCAACACCTGATATAGGTTCATCTAACATATATAGTTTTGCTTTTCTACTTAAAGTTAAAGATAAACTAAATTTTTCGCTCATTCCTTTAGATAACTCTCTTATTCTTGATTCAGCCTCTAAATTCATGAAATCTAAATAATATTTCATTTTTTCTTTATCAAAGTCATCAAAGAAATCTGCATATAAATTTATTGCATCTTTTATTTTCATTGTTTTATTAAAAATATTTCTATCTTGTAAAAATGCAATGTGATTTTTAGTATCAGAATTTATAGATACTCCTTCTAGTTTTATATCTCCTTTATCAACTTTTAAAAATCCTTGTATTGTATTTAAAAGTGTTGTTTTCCCTTGCGCATTAGGCCCCATTATTCCTAATACTCTTCCCTTTTTTAAATTTAAATTTATTCCATTCAATATATGCTTTCCCTTAAGAGATTTATATACATTATTTACTTCTAATAAATTATTCATTTTTATCCTCCTTATATCTTGATGATATAATTGCCAATATAGTTTCTTTAGTGAATCCTAATGCTTTAGAGTCTTCAATAAATTTATCTATTGTCTCATTAAATAATTCTTGCCTTAAATCATTAATTTTTTTTTCATCTTCAGTAACAAATTTTCCAATTCCTCTTTGAGTATATATTAAGTTTTCATTTTCTAATTCTGAATAAACTTTTTGTATTGTATTTGGATTAACCTTTAACTCACTTGCATAATCTCTTACTGACAAAATCCTTTCCCCTTTCTTTAATTCACCTGAAACTATTTTCTTTTTTATATAAGCAATTATCTGAAGATATATAGGTTCTTTTGAACTCAATTCAAGTACCATTTTTTTATCTCCTTTCTTATCAGTATTACTGTATTAATTACATAGTACACTGATACTGTTATTTTGACTACTACTTTATATAGTCAAATACGTTAATTAAGTCTTATTATATTAAATTATCTAGCTATTACTCTATAATATACAGCTTTTCATTAAATTTAATTACTATAAAATTAATTTTTATATGTTCTAAAAAAAATAAAAAAAAGCCTCTGAAGTAAAAATTAAATTTTCACTTCAGAAAACTTCTTCTTTTGTGAATGGTCACAATACTAATTCTTTGGCGGTATATCCATATTGTATATTACCCCTAATTAAATTTGTTCCTGTGGCTTTACTTAATTGAACTTTCGTATTGTTCAACCATTCTTTTTACCATCTCGCCACCTACGGAACCACATTGTTTTGATGTTAGATTACCATTATAATTACTAAATGGAACTCCTAACTCTGATGCAACTTCATTCTTGAATGCACTTAATCCTTTTCTTGCTTCTGGAACTAATGTTTTTGCCATCTGTAATTCCTCCTTTGGCTATTTGGTTTTATAAACATTCTTTTAAACTTGAACTCCCTCTCATTTAAAAGCTTTTTGTTTACACTATTATATTAACCCTTATAAAAATTTATATGCTTAGTAATTTATAGCTACTTTAGAATATTTTATATAAAAGGATATTTTAATTTTTTATGCACAAAATATCTATTAGATATATTACATATATAGGAGGTTCTATATGAAGAATTTTATTTTAAAAAGTAAAAATATTAATTTTATTTATATTTTTATTATATTCTTAACAATATTCTTTTTATTATATAACTCCACTGTAACTATGGCTATTTCTAACTCTCCTGATAATATTCCATTTCTTCAGGATAAATTTTTAATATTAGATATAAAAAAAAATTATAAACTTCCTCCTAGATTTAGGAGTATTCAAGAATTAAACATTTCTGGATGTTCTCAATTTAGACCTAGCCAAATAGATAACATAAAAGTAGCCATAAATAGTCCTAAAATAATCATTGTGGACCTAAGACAAGAATCTCATGGTTTTATAGATGATAGCCCGATAAGTTATTATAGTCTTTTTCAAACTATAAATAATAATCTAAATTCTGAAGATACCATTAAATGTGAATCTTCAGATTTATCAAAAATAGCTTTAGGAAATAATATTCCAATCTTTAAAACAACTGGTGAATATTTAGAGTCAATAAAATCATCAACTATCCTAAATGAAGAAAATCTTTGTAAAAACTTTGGGATTGGATATAAGAGGATTCCTGTTAGAAATAACTATATTCCATCTCCTACTGAGATTGATAGTTTTGTGAATTTTGTTAATAACCTTGATGATGATGTTCATTTACTATTTCATTGCAAATCTGGAGAAGGGCGAACAACTATGTTTATGGCAATGTTTCAAATGTTAAAAAACACCTCTAATTTATCATTATCAACAATACTTAATGATCAAATTTCTATTGGAGGGATAGTTCTTACAGATAGTATATTTAGAGGCACCTTTTTAGAATATTTTTATAATTACACTTTAGAAAATAGCTCCTCAAATTATAAAGAAAGTTATTCTAATTGGCTTAAGAATAAAAATGGCTTATATATCGAAGGTGCTCCATTATATGAAAATAATTGAATAATTAAAATGAGTTAAAGCTATTATGCTATTAAGTACAATAAGCTTTAACTCATTTTTCTATAATCTTAATTTTTCATGTATTTCTACTTTATTCATATCTCCAGACATTACTTCTATGTTATCTTTAAAGTATATAAATTTTTCTCTAGATAATCCTTTAAATATTATAGGTATAATCGGTGATTTTAGTTTTTTATTCATTTGCTCTAAAGGAAATTCTATTAATAAATCGCCTTCTTTTATGATATCTCCTTCTTGTACAAATGCTTTGAAACCATCACCTTTTAAATTGATACTATCTATTCCTATATGAATAAATATATCAAAGCCATCTGTTCCTCTTATTGTTATTGAATGAAAAGTTGGTGAAATTGTTAAAACAATTCCCTTTATTGGTGATATTAGAACATTATTTTTAGGATTTATTGCAAAGCCATCACCTATAAGTTTCATAGAAAATATCACATCTGGCACTTCTTCTAGTCTTAATAATTTTCCAGTAACCGGTATAGTAATAAAACTTTGTGTTTTAATTCCCTTTTTTATTTTCTCCATCTTCTTGGACTTTTTAACCACTATTTCCTTTCCATCCATAATATCTTTCATTTGTCCTTTAAGTATATCTGATTTTGGTCCAAAAATGGCTTGAATATTATCTCCTATTATCATTAAATCTGCTGATCCTAATGCTCTAATCTTACTTCTATTTACTAAGCTTAAATTCTTTACTGTAACCCTAACTCTTGTTATGCAAGCATCTAAATATTTTATATTTTTAGCTCCTCCAAAAGCTTCTAGTACATTATAGGCTAAGTCACCATCTGAAATATCTATATCAATTTCATCTTCTTCCTTTTCTCTTCCTGGCGTTTTTAAGTCTAATTTTCTTATTATATATCTAAAACCTAAATAATATATAACTGAAAATATAAGACCTATTATTATTACCCACCACCATCTTGTTCTATTTGGTAATATACCAAACAAGATAAAATCTATAAGTCCTCCTGAAAATGTCAAACCTATTTTAACATTTAAAATTTGCATTATCATAAATGATAGCCCTGCAAATATACAATGAGTTGCAAATAATACTGGTGCTACAAATAAAAACATAAACTCTATAGGTTCTGTTATTCCTGTTAAAAAAGATGTAAGTGCACCTGAAAATAATATACCTGCTACTAATTTCTTTTTTTCATTACTAGCTTCATGATACATAGCTAATGCAGCTGCTGGAAGACCAAACATCATGAATGGAAATTTTCCTGTCATAAATGTTCCTGCAGTGAAATCAACTCCATCTTTTAACTGTGCAAAGAATATGGCTTGATCGCCTATAATTAATTGACCTGATGAATTAATATATTCACCAAATTGATACCAAAATGGATTATACCATATATGATGCAACCCAAATGGTATTAATGCTCTTTCTATAATACCAAAAATTAATGCTGAAATTGTTTGGTTTGTTCCTATCATACTCCTTGAAAATAATAATAGAAAATTTTGTATTGGAGGCCATATTATAGCCATTAAAATACCTAATATAAGACCTGATATAGCAGCTACTATAGGTACAAATCTTTTTCCTGAAAAGAATCCTAAGAATTCTGGTAATTGTATATCATAAAACTTTTGATATATTAAAGCTGATGCCATTCCTATAATTACGCCTCCAAATACACCTGTCTGGAGAGTAGGAATACCCAAAACCATATCATACATTGGATTTGCTTCTATATTCATAGGACTTACACCTGCTGTTATTCCCATAGTAATATTCATTATCAAAAAAGCTACTATGGAGGCCAATGCTGCAACTCCATCCCCATTACTCATACCAATTGCCACTCCCACCGCAAATATAAGTGGCAGATTAGAAAATATAATATCTCCTGAAGAAGACATTATATTTGCTGCTAATTGAATTTTATCTATAGCTAATATAGGAATCTTGCTTATTACATCGGCATTTTGAAATAACGTTCCAAATCCCATTAAAAGACCTGCCGCTGGTAATAGTGCTACTGGTAGCATCAATGATTTCCCTATTCTTTGAAGAATACCAAATGATTTTTTTAAAAATACAGTATTCATTTTTCCTCCTAATATACTAATTTGAATAAACATCTAATAAATAGTAATCCACATAATAAACCTTTATAATTTCCTAAAGAATAAAAAAAGGATATATATAAATTTGCTTATTAACTTACTTCACTCCAAGTAACTGCAAATTTATATATATCCACTTGAAGATTTAAGAAAGAAAATTATAAGAAGCTATTCAAAAATAAACTTTTTTATAATTTTCTAAAGAGTAAAAAATATATTAAGAACATAAATAAGTATTTTATTGATTACTTCTTAATACAGAAATAACTCTATGAATATGCATAGTTAAATATACTATTTCATCTTCATTTACTTTATAATCATAATTATTTTCTATATATACTTTTATTTTTTCTGCACAATCAAAAGCTTCTGGATAACTTCTTGATGCTATTTCTAAAAATTCACTAGTATCATTTTCATTTTGATTATTAGTTATTACTCTTTTCGCAAAATATTTAAGATGTGTTAACAACCTATCATAATTTAAATCTTCTTCATTAAATTCTACTGAATAATAATACCTAATTATATTTAATATCCCTTTAATTATATTTGTCGCTACTACTGATTCTTTAGCAGTTTCTTGATAGCTTGCATTGACAATATGCAATGCTATAAATCCTGCTTCGTCTTCCGGTAAGTTTATTCTTAGTTTATTATTTATGTAGCCTACTGCCCATAATGCTATTTTATACTCTTCCTTATGTATTCTTCTTATTTCTTCTAATAAATCATTCTTTATTTGTACTTTATTTTTATATCTTTTTATTGCAAATGCAATATGATCGGATAGGGAAATATATATTTGCTTATCTAATTTTCTATTTAATTCTTTATCTGCATAAGTTATAATCTCATGCGCTAGTTCAAAAATTCCATCTGGTATTTGATTTATAAGCTTCTTAAGTTTATTTCCCATTCGCTTATCGTCAACTACGAATACCTTTTCAATCTTGTCATCTTCTATTTCTTGCCCTACTTTTCTTTTAAAGGCAATTCCAGACCCCATTAATATGACCTCTTTTTTAGTTTTTGGATCTATCGAAACAACTACATTATTGTTTAATATCTTTTCTACAATCATATCATTCTCATTCTCCTTATTTTGGAAAATAAAATACCTAAATTAAGATATTAACCTATCTTAACTTAGGTATTGCCTGCTTTACAGTAACAATCCATATTCTTACTTATAATTATCATATCATTCTCAATAATCACTGTCAAGATTATAGAAAGTCAGTAATGTTTTTTGTTAATTATTACTAATTTTAATTTTGTTTACTTGGCAATACAATTATAAATTCACTTCCCTTTCCAATTTCACTTTTAACTATTATATTTCCTTTATGAAGTGTAACCAATTGTTTAGTAAGGGTTAATCCTAATCCACTTCCTCCATATTCTTCTGACGCTTCATTATACGCTTGCCCAAATCTATTAAAAATAGTTTCATGATATTTTTCATCTATTCCTATTCCTGTATCTTTAACAGATATTTTCACCTTTTTATACAAATCTGTTACTTTAACTTCAATTCTTCCTCCCTCTGGAGTAAATTTAACAGCATTTCCTATTAAATTAACTATACATCTCTCAATTTCAATACTATCACACTCTATTATTTTTTCTTCCATATCTGGATCTATAATAAGTTCAATACCATTTTCTTCAATAAAATCTTTCATAGATAAAACAGTTTCTTCTACTAAATTAACAATATCATATTCCTTTATGTGTAGTTTATATGAACATGACTCTATTTTTGAAGTATCAATTATATTATTTATCAACTTTAATAATCTATCCGAGTTTCTTCTTAAGGTATTCATATAATAATCTATTTTATTTTTAGGTATTGGTTCATTTTTTTCATTTAATTTACTTATTAATTGTTGTGTAGATATAATTACATTAAGAGGAGTTCTTAATTCATGGGACAAATTAACAAAATAATTATTTTTGTACTTTTCATTTTTAATAAGTTTATCATAAAGTTCTTTATTTTCCTTGAATTTATTATTCAATTCACTAGTTCTTTGTTCTACTAAACCATCTAATATCTTTACTCTATTCCAAACTATATATATTATCAAAACTATTATTGCTACATATATTATGTATGCTACAGGTGTTTCCCATGGTTTCATACCAACCTTAAAGGTTATACTGGTTGGAATACTCCAATCTCCACTTGAATTCCTTGCAACTACCTTAAACGTATATGTACCTGCATCTAAATTAGTATAACTTGCATAATTTCTATTTTCAGAAAAAACCCAAGATTCGTCTAAGCCTTCTAATTTATATGCATATTGAATCTTGTTAATATTTCTATAATCTGGCATAAAAAAATTGAATTGTATATGATTGCTTTTATAATTTATAAATATATTAGATAAATCTAAAAATTCATGTTCTCTACTGTAAACACTATCAAGTGTAACGCTTGGTACAAATTTTTTTTCCTTTAACTCATGTGGAAAGAAATATGTAAGCCCATTTATTCCACCAAAAAACATTTCTCCCTTAGTGCTTTTAAAATATGAAAAACCATTAAATTCATTTCCTTGCAGACCATCTGCTGCAGTATATTCTACAAATTTATCTCTTTTTGTATCATATTTAGATAATCCATAATTTGTACTTATCCATAGATTATCTTCTTCATCTATTAAGATTCCATAAACGAAATTATTTGATAAACCTTCACTTTCTGTATATCTATGAAATTTTTCAGTTTCTCTATCAAATTTATTTAATCCATATTGAGTTCCTACCCATAAATTATCTTTACTATCTATTGCAATTGATTTAACTGAATCAAAGCTTATACTATTATTATCATCTTTATTATTCTTATAATTTTTTATTTTTCCTGTAATTTTATTTAAACTACTTAAACCACCATCTAGTCCAGATGCTATCCAGATTATACCTTCTTTATCTTCTATTATGTCTGAAATCATTCCATCCGATATTCCATTCTTAACCAGAGTCTCTGAATACGACTTAAATTCTCCATTCTTATCAAAAGTACATAAGCCCTCCCTAGTACCTATCCATAAAATACCGTCCCTATCAATATACAATGTTCTTACATCATTTGATACTAGGCAGTTATTGCTTCCATCGTTTAAATATTTTGTGGTTTCCTTAGTTGATTTATTATATCTAATTAATCCTACTTCTGTTGCTATCCAAATCTCATCATCTGTCCCTACTATATCTCTAATATTGTTTTCACTTAGAGAATTTGAGTTGTTTAAATATTTAAATTTTGATATTTTCCCACTTTTTCTATTTATTATATTTACTCCATTATGTACAGTTCCTACCCATAAAAAGCCTTCTTTATCTTCATATATTCCTGCAATCATTTTTTCACTTAATGAGTTATGATCAATTGGATCACTCCTATAATTTTTAAATGAATTTTGTGGATCAAATAAACTTATTCCTTCATATGTTCCAACCCATATGTATCCTGACTTATCTTCAAATAGACTTAATATATTATTGCTTATTATACTTTGTGTATCATATATTTTAGATTCAAAACTCATAAAGTTTTTATTTACTTCATCAAATCTACTTAATCCATTGTTAGTAGCTATCCATAACATATTTCTACTATCTCTTAGTATATATCTTACAAAATTTCCTGGTAATGACTCATTATCTTCAGTATTATTTTTAAATACTTCTATTTTATTAGTATTAATATCTAATTTATTTAGTCCTCCACTATATGTACCAATCCATAGATTATCTGTATCATCTGAATATAGTTTAAATATAAAATTATCACTAATTGAATTTTCAGAGTCATTTTTATAATATTTAGTTATTTCATTTGAGTTTTCTAAAACCTTATTCAATCCATTTTCAGTACCTATCCATAAATTATTATAATTGTCTTTTGTTATAGAATATATAAATTGGCTACTTAATGTATATCTTTCATCCTCTGAATTATATAAACGCTCAAAATTATCTATATCACTATGATAAATATTTAATCCATCTTCGGTAGCTATATATATGTCATTATTAGAATCTATCATTATTTCTGTTATATTACCATTTGATAGATTACATCCATCTACTTGTGGTAAATACATTTTTATCTCTTTAGTTTCTGCATTTATTTTATTCAATCCTTTAGATGTACCAACCCAAATGTTACCTTCTGAATCTTCGGTTATTGCTGAAATATAGTTACTACTTATACTATTAGGTTTATTTTCCTTATATCTAAATATTTCAAACTTATTTCCATTATATTTATTTAATCCATCTGTTGTCCCAATCCACATATACCCTTTACTGTCTTGGAACACGTATTCAATAGATGTTTGAGATAGCCCATCTTCTATAGTTATTCTCTTAAAATTAATGTTTTTATCTTCACTATTTAGAGCAGATACATTAAAACTTACATTAGTTAGTATAGTAACCATTACTAATAAATTAAGTAATTTTTTGTAAAATTTTTTATTCATTCTCATCCCTCGTAAAAAAATATAAATTTCACTTTTTTAATAACTATATTATATCAGATTTATTGTTTATTTATATAATTTTATGCATTTTTAGGTAATTATATATTTTTTATACAAAAATAAGAGAGTGTAAAATTACACTCTCTTATTTGGCAGGGGCAGTAGGAATCGAACCCACAACCAACGGTTTTGGAGACCGCTACTCTACCAATTGAGCTATACCCCTTCAACAAAATTTATTCTATCATGACAATTTAATACTTGTCAACAGAATAATTAACAAAATTCATTTTTTGTAAACAATTCCATTCTAATTATATAATAATTGTTTCGAATTATAAATTATAAGCTTTTAGCAATTTTTTATGAATTAATACAAAAAAAATTAACTTATAAATATTTTATAATTATCAAAATACTTATAAGTTAATTTTTATTTGGCAGGGGCAGTAGGAATCGAACCCACAACCAACGGTTTTGGAGACCGCTACTCTACCAATTGAGCTATACCCCTTTGCAACAATAACTATTATATATTATATATCGATAAAAATCAACCATTATTGCTACTTTTATTTTTTATAGCATCTATTAATCTTATAACATTATCTGTTAATACTTTGTTGTTAGTACTATTAGTATCTAATTCTATATAATCGAAATCAGTTTTCATTTTATTCTTTAAGTCGTCTAATTCTCCCAATTCTTTATCATGAACTAATATAGATTTAGTTTCATCATAATCATGAGAATTATTTTTTATCTTCTTTACTTGTACTCCTAGATCCCTAAATAAATAATCAAATTTATCAGTATCTGTAATTATATAGTAATCTTTATAGTTTTTTAATTCTTCCTTTGATTTAGATAAAAAGTTATCTAATTCTTTAACTAAGTTATTATAATTTTCTTCGTAGTAACTTCTGTTTTTAATGTCTCTTTCTTGTAATGCTGTTTTTATATTATATAATGAAATTTTATATTCATTAAACCCTAATAAGTAATAAGGATTTTCTTTATTTTCAGATTTTAATTCTGTGGTAATTGGTCTTATTCCCCTGCTCATATTTATAATTCCCACATTAGAATTTTTTGAGTTATCTATTATATCATTTATCCAATCCTCATAATTTAAGCCGTTATATATAAATAAATCCATATTTAAAACATTGCTTATTATATTATCATTAGTTTTAAATGTTTTTATTTCTTTTTCATCACTAAATAAATATTCAACATTATGATTATTTCCAACTAATGCTTTAGTCATCTCATATTGCTCTTTATTAACCGTTAATATGTTTAAATATATATCCTTCTCTTCATCAAACTCATCAGTTGGATTAGCCATTAAAGGATTATAAGAAAATGTTAAACCTAGAAACAAAATAGAAGTAAAAATAACTAATGCATATGTTAACTTCTTCATAAAAACTTCCTCCATGGAATTTATATTTTTTCATACTTTCATAATATCTTATCATTTGTATTTAAAAATTACAATTATATTACATATTAATTACAATTATATTTATTTACTATTTTACTACATAAATAAGTAGATTTCCATATTATGTATGATATTTAAACTTTCTTTTTTTCATTCTTTTAGATAGAATAGATGTAAGAAATTTATTTTAGTTCACAATGAACAGCTAGTAATTCACAGTTTTCTATAGTTGATAGTTGCTAATGGAGAATTTAAAGTTTAGAAACTACATAGTAGTTCTATCCTAAATTATTAATCGTTAATTATTAATTAGTAACTGTACACTGTCCCTTGCGAACTGTGAACTAAAAAGAGAGGAGCGTATTTATGCAATTTTATGTTAATAATTTAGAAGAAACTACTAAAATAGGTTATTGTATTGGTAAACTTTTAAGACCTAGTGATATAGTTTGCTTAACTGGGGATTTAGGAACTGGAAAAACTCATATAACAAAAGGTATTGCTAAAGGTCTAGATATTGATGAACATATAACAAGTCCTACATTTACTATAGTTAATGAGTATGATTCTGGTAGACTTAAGCTTTACCATTTTGATGTTTATAGAGTTAGTGATCCTGATGAAATATATGCTATTGGATTCGATGACTATATATTTTCTAATGGAGTTTCTATTATAGAATGGGCAAATTACATAGAAGAAATTTTACCTAAAGAATACCTTCATATCTTGATAGAAAAAGATTTATCTAAAGGTGAAGACTTTAGAAAAATTTCTATTACCCCATATGGAGAAAGATATAATTATATAAAGGAGTTAAACTTATGATAGTTTTAAGTATCGATTCTGCTTCTAAAGTAGCAACTACTGCATTATTAGATGAAAATAACTTGATAGCAGAATATACAATAAATAATAAAATGGAACATTCTACTTTGATAATGGATATGGTAGACAAATTATTAATGGATTCTAACTTATCTATAGATGATATAGATGGATTTATAGTTTCAAAGGGCCCTGGTTCTTTTACAGGTTTAAGAATTGGAATGGCTACGGTTAAAGGCTTAAGCTTTGGTGCAAACAAACCTTATGTTAGTGTTTCAAGCTTAGATGCACTTGCATACTCTCTTGTAAGTTTTGATGGAATAATTTGCCCTGTTATGGATGCTTTAAGAGATAGTGTTTATACTTGTTTATATAAAAGTACCAACGGTGAGTTAGAAAAGTTAATTGATTATTCTGCTCTTGAATTAGATGATCTAATCAAAATTTTAAAAGATAAAAATGAAAAAGTAATATTTACTGGTGATGGATTAATTAAGCATAAAGATTATTTATCAGCAAATCTTAAGAATGCTTTTTTTGCACCTAATCATTTAAGCATAATAAGAGCATCTTCATTAGGAGAGTTAGGAATTAACTTACTATTAGACAATAAATGTGATGATTTAAATTCTTATCCTTTTTATTTAAAAAAGCCTCAAGCACAGAGAGAATTAGAAAAAAGGTTAGCTCTAGAAAATGAAAATAAGCTGTAGTTTAATGACAGCTAATGATATTAATGATGTATTGAATATAAGTACTTTATGCTTTTCTACCCCTTGGAGTAAAGATTCTATTTATAGTGAACTAAATAATCCCTTAGCTAAATATATAGTTGCTAAAGATTTAGAATCAAACTCAGTAATTGGATTTATTGGTGCTTGGATAGTGATGGGTGAAGCAGATATAACTAATATAGCCGTACATCCTAATTATAGAAATATGACAATAGGAAGTAAACTATTGTCTTCATTAATATCCTTATGTGAAAATCTAGATTGTTCATTAATAAACTTAGAAGTTAGATCTTCAAATATTACAGCTCAAAACCTATATAAGAAATTTTTATTTATAGAAAACGGTCTTAGAAAAGGCTATTATACAGATAATAAAGAAGATGCAGTTTTGATGACTTACTTTTACAATAAAAAACAGGCATAAACATTAATATGCTCCCTTTATAGTAGACAGTAAAAATAATAAAAACTTTTACTATATAGGGAGCAGTTCACATAATAGTTTATACCTGTTTTTTGTTAATTAGCCTCTTCTAATAATACTTCATTAACTTCTTCTTTAACCTTCATATGTTTTGCTAATATAAATACTGTTATTGTGGTAGATAATATATCACTAACAGGTTGAGCAATCCATACTCCATCTAGTCCTAAATTAAAAACTCTTGGAAGAATTATTATAAAAGGAGCTAGCAATATCACTTGTCTAAGCAAGCTTAAAAACATTGCAGTTTTAGCTTCCCCTATAGATTGTATATAATTAGAACCCGTTATTGATATTCCTACTATTGGTAACATAAGTAAATATATCCTCATTCCTTTAATTGATATATCCATAAATTTAGGATCTTTATTAAATATACCTATTATAGCTTCTGGAAATAATTGAACTATAATAAATGAAACTACTAATATTGTTGTCGCTACCTTAGCTGAAAGTTTAAAAGCTTCCTGAGCTCTCTTTTCTTGCTTTGCACCATAATTAAAACCAATTATAGGCTGAGCTCCTTGGTTTATTCCAAAAATCGGCATTAAGCACATTAAGCTTACAGAAGATATGGTTGCCATGGCCCCTATAGCCAAATCAGTTCCATATGCTTTTAAAACATTATTCGATATAATTTGAACAAAACTAGCTGCTATTTGCATTGCAAAAGGAGCCGCTCCAATTGATAATATCTTCAATGTTATTTTCCTATCTAATTTTAAACTTGACTTATAAAATCTTAAGTTAGACTTTCCGCTAACGTAATATATTATACCTATTATAGCCGTTACCAATTGAGATATAACTGTAGCTATTGCAGCACCTTGTATTCCCATATTAAATATGAATATTAATACTGCATCTAAAATTATATTAGTTACACATCCAATTATCATAATCATTGCTGCTAATTTTGGATTTCCGTCCCCTCTTATAGTGTTATTTAAAGCAAATGCTACCATGTTAAATATAGTTCCTAATAAAATTATATTTATATATGCCTTCGCATAATATAATGTTCCATCACTAGCTCCAAATCTTATTAAAATTATATCTCCAAACACTAATCCTAAAATTGTTAGTATTATAGAAATAATAATTGCTAGTGTTATAGCATTTCCGATTACTTTAGATGCTTCTTCTTTTTTCCCTTGTCCAAGTCTTATTGAAATTGTTGTTGTAGAACCTACACCAACAAGCATTGCAAAACCCAATATAATAGTTGTAATTGGCATCGTTACCCCTACTCCAGCAATCGCTAACGATCCTATTCCTTCTATATTACCTATGAAAATCCTATCAACTACATTGTATAATGCATTTACAATCATACCTATAATAGCTGGTACAGAATATTTTAACAACAACTTTCCTACCTTCTCTTTAGCCAATAATTCTTGAGTACTCATTTCTTCACCTCTTGCTTTCATCTTCTATGTGCACTTTTTTTAATAAACTCAACATAATATTTTTTTCTTCTATTGTAAGATTTTTGGTAAGATTATTTTCCCACTTTATAGCAACATCATATATCTCTTTTTTCTTATCTAATGCCTTTTGTGTTAAATAAACCCTATAAGCTCTCTTATCTTCCTCATCTTTATTTCTTACTATAAAGTATTCAGATTCTAACTTCTTTATAGCCCTCGCTGTTGTTCCTTTATCTATATTTAAAATTTCAGATAAATCCTCTTGTCTTATTCCATCACTATTATATAATTCCATTAAAAAAAGAAATTGCCCATATCCAATTCCAAGATAAGCTAATTCCTTTAAAAAGAAGGCTCCACATTTTCTTTGTATTTTAGAAACATATCTTGCTATATTTTCGCATTTTAAATCTTCCATCTTATCTCCCTGCCCATTGAAATAGTTGAATTTATTACTAAATTAAATTATATCATTTTTAGTTGCATTTGCAACTATTTTTTTTATATAAGATTAATGCCTAAATAAATTTGGCAAATATATATTATCTTTAATACATATACTATAAATTATAATTAAACAATATTATTACGAAAGGTTTAGATATGAATAAGCTAATTCAACTTCAAGTAAATA
The DNA here is from genome assembly GCA_027686065.1 of Clostridiaceae bacterium AF10-41. Lineage (GTDB taxonomy): Bacteria > Bacillota > Clostridia > Clostridiales > Clostridiaceae > Clostridium. The sequence goes on along the minus strand of JAQCTH010000001.1, from coordinate 4,676 downwards.
TATTAAGTATTTTTATTTTATCTATGCTTATTTTTCATTGTTATATGAAATTAGATAAAAGAAAATTATCAAATAAAATATTTTTAGATACTTCTTGTATTATTTTCTTAATAATTTCTATAGAAATTATCACTATTGTAATAAACGGAAGTACCCACATTCCTATGTATATAAATAAATTATTCAATACATTATTTTTTTTAATTTCTCCAATTCCTATATATATGTGGGAAAAATATCTATATATACATATAGATAAAATCAGAAAAATTAATAAGCTAAAAATTAAATATTTTAAAATTCCCTTACTTATAAATACCGCATTACTTATTATAAATCTTAAATTTAATATTATATTTTCTATTGATGAAAAGAATTTGTTCCAAAATGAAAATTTATCAGTACTTCCTTTTTTAATTGGTACTTTTTATTATATAAGTATATATATCTTTTTAATAAAACATAAACATACCATTAATAATGATATATATTTTTTTATAAGTATTATGTACATATTCCCTTTTGCTGCTTCTGTACTAGAATTGTTTATTCCTGAGCTTTTATTAACCTGGGGAAGCATAACTACAGTACTTATATTTTCTTACATATTACTTCAACAAGAATTGTTTGAAACTGATCCTTTAACTGGTGCATTTAATAGAAACTTCTTTAATAGCTTCGTCTCTAAGATAAATAAATTGCCAATTGATTTATCTAAACTAGGTGCAATTAATATAGATTTAGATGAATTTAAAAATATAAATGATACTTATGGTCATAAGGTGGGTGATGATGTCTTAAAGAATTTTGTATTACTTCTTAATAAAGCTTTTAAGAAAAAATCTAAAATTGTTAGAATGGGTGGAGATGAATTTATAATAATTATAGAAAATACTTCTAACGAAGAAATCTTGAGTCATTTAAGATTCTTAAATATTATTACTGAAGTTTATAATTCTGCTAATAAATGTCCTATAAAATTTAGCTATTCATTTTGTATATACTCTGATGATTTTGATAATATTTATGATTTTTTTGACCATATAGATAATAAAATGTATCAACATAAGTATTTAAAAAAACTATTAAAATATAAAAATTAAAGCTAACTATTAAAAATCTAATAGTTAGCTTTAATTTTATATTGAATTTAATTTACTTTTTCTAGAATTGTCAAAATTTGAATCTACTTTAAAAATTGCTACCGAAACTCTCTTATATAATATATATGTTATTGTACATACTAATATAGCCTTTATCCCATTAAAAGGTAATAATCCTACAGTAACATATTTAATTAATTCCTCTTTCACCATACTCATTCCAAATGCTGGCAATAACAAATATACATTTGCTAATATCCCTATAATTTCTATCGATAATGTTCCTAATATCATCCCAAGTAGTGCATTTTTTCTACTTTTATTTATATGATAAACCCATGCTGCTGGAGCAACTAGAGAAACTCCTACTATAAAGTTAGCTATTTCTCCTACAAAACCTGTTCCTGTTCCCTTAACTATTAATATTAATAAATTCTTTAGTAATTCTATAACAATACCTGCCATTGGTCCAAAAGCAAATGCTCCCATAAGTGCCGGAATGTCACTTAAGTCAATTTTAAGCCATGGAAACGGTAAAAATGGTATTGGAAAGTCAAAGTACATAAGCACCACTGCTATTGCACCTAAAAGTGAAATTTTAATAAATTTGTTTAGGTTTTTGTTTTGTTGATTGTTCATTTTTTCTCCTCCCAAAAGTCTATCCCCTGGGGCAATGGGTTAGATTTAAACAAATATGACATTAGTTTAATTGTTATTTTACTAACTTAATCATCCTTTTCTTAATAGATTTACTATTAATAAATAAAAAATCCCTGATATACTAAAATATATCAGGGTTTAAAATCCATAAGAAATAAGATGTGCTTAAAAATAAAAATTAAGCAATATCTAACCACTTACCTTCTTTCATCCAGACTATACTGTCGGCCTCGGAGTTTCACCGAATCATGCTAAAATTTTAGCTCGCGGGCTATACCGCCGGTGGGGAATTACGCCCCGCCCTGAAGATAATTTATTTACACTCATATTATATTCTTAACCATGTATTTTTGCAAGTAGTTTTTTTAACAATTTTAATATTTTGCAAAGCAAAATATTAAAATTGCTTCGCAAAATAACTAGTTAACATTTTTCATTGACAGTGAAATTCTATTTCTCTTGCTATCTACTTCTAAAATTCTAACTTTTACTATGTCTCCAACCTTAACTATATCTAGTGGATGTTTTACAAATCTATCCGCCATTTGACTTTTATGAACAAGACCATCTTGATGAACTCCAATATCAACAAAGGCTCCAAAATCAGATACATTTCTCACTGTTCCCATAAGTATCATACTTTCTGATAAATCCTTTAAATCCATCACTCCTGTTTTTAAAATAGGCTTTGGCATTTCTTCTCTTGGATCACGTCCTGGCTTTTTAAGTTCTTTTATTATATCTAACAGAGTAAGTTCTCCAACTTCTAATTCTTTAGAAAGACTTGAAAGTCCCTTATCTTTTATTCTTTCATCTATATCCTTAAGATTATTTTCTTTTAAATCCCCTTTTGTATATCCTAATAATTTAATTAACTGTCTTGCAGCTTCATAAGATTCAGGATGAACTGAAGTGTTATCTAAAGGTTCATTACTTTCCATAACCCTTAAGAAACCTGCACATTGCTCATAAGCTTTTTGCCCAAGTCTTTTTACTTTTAATAATTCTTTTCTATTTTTAAATCCACCAACTTCATCTCTATAATTTACTATATTATTTGCAATACTTGAATTTATGCCTGCAACATGAGTAAGTAATGCTGGTGTTGCAATATTTAAATCTACCCCAACCTTATTTACAGAGTCCTCAACAACACCTTTTAAGGATTCATCAAGTTTCTTTGCCGTAACATCATGCTGATATTGCCCAACCCCTAAGGCTTTGGGATCTATCTTAACCAACTCTGCCATAGGATCTTGTAATCTTCTTCCTATAGATATTGCGCCTCTTACTGTAACATCTAAATCTGGATACTCCTTAGTTGCAAGCTCTGAAGCTGAATAAACGGATGCTCCTGCCTCAGAAACTATAACATATGCTATTTCTTTTCCAGTTTCTTTCTTTATTTCTGATATTATTTCAGATACAACTTCCTCAGATTCTCTTGAAGCAGTTCCATTTCCTAGTGAAATTACTTCTACATTATACTTATTTATTAAATCTTTTAGTATCTCTTTGGTTTCTTTAACTTTATTTTGTGGCGCTGTTGGGTACACTGTTGACTTATCTAAAAATCTTCCAGTGTTATCTAATATAGCTATCTTACAACCAGTTCTGAAGCCTGGATCATATCCCATAACTACTTTCCCTTTAATAGGTGGTTGCATTAATAAAGCCTTTAAATTTTCCTTAAATATCTTTATAGCACCTTCTTCACCTATATTAGTTAACTCGCCTCTAACTTCTCTTTCTATAGATGGGTATATTAATCTTTTTAAGGAATCCTTTATTGCCATTTTTAGATATTCATCAGTTATATCATTATCATTTAATATTTCACCTTCTAAATATCTTATAATTTTATCCTCATTTACTACTATTTTTACTGATAATACCTTTTCTTTTTCTCCTCTATTTATGGCCAAGATTCTATGTGGAGGTATTTTAGCTATTTCCTCACTATATTCATAATACATTTCAAATGGCGTATGCTGTTCACTTTCCCCACTTGATTGTATCTTTCCTTCTCTAAATAATAATTCTCTTATCCACTTTCTATATTTAGCCTCATCAGATATTGCTTCTGCTATTATATCTAAAGCTCCATTAATTGCATCTTCTTCGTTATTCACACCTTTTCCTTCATCAATGAACTTAAGTGCTTCATTATCTAAATCAGCATTGAAATCACCATCTAATATAATATCTGCAAGTGGTTTCAACCCTCTTTCCAATGCCATAGTAGCTCTTGTTCTCTTTTTTTGTTTATAAGGTCTATATATATCTTCAACTTCTGTTAAAGTTTTTGAACCTTCTAAAGCTTTTACTATATCATCATTTAATTTCCCTTGTTCATCTATAAGCCTTAAAACATCTTCTTTTCTTTCTTTTAAATTTCTAAGATATGTAAGCCTTTCTTGAAACTTTCTTAGCACCTCATCACTTAAAGCACCTGTTTGCTCCTTTCTATATCTTGAAATAAAAGGAACTGTATTACCATCATCAAGCAGTGCTATTACATTATTTACTTGAGTTATGCTTATCCCTAATTCAGAAGATAATCTTTCAACTATTTCAACCATAAAGTCCTCCTATGAATAATTTATTTGTCCAAAATTTACATAATGATATTATAATACAATATTGCACTTTTATGTACTCTATTTAATATTTTATAAAGTAATCTTATTCAACTAAGGTGATTTAAAAAATTCTAATTTTTTTCTTAACATACTATTCTTAATTATCTTATTGATATTATGTAAAATTATGTTTATAATTAAATTGTAAAAATTTTACAGATAGGTGATGTATATGAATAAATTTCTAATATTAATTAATAAAATAATAAGTATTCTTCTTATATTCTTTATAGTTTTCATAATATTAAATGAGTATTATATTATAGAGTTC